>NZ_LANF01000001.1 GCF_000966265.1 Palaeococcus ferrophilus DSM 13482
AGCAACACCCAGGTCATCCTGAGCGACGGCTCAAAGCAGGGTGTTGTGAGCTACGCTTCCGGTAACATAACCACGACCCTCCCGAGCAACATCTTCAACACAAGCTTGGATGCCTGGAACTTTACATCCGGAACCAACTTTGGTGTTATAGTTGTGCAGGACTACGACGGTTCTCTCAAGAACTCCCCGAGCACCCCGACCCTCAACAAGGGGGACCTGGCAATTCTCACCGTTGACGTTAACGCACTCTTCGGCAGCAGCATAGGTGTAAGGCAGAAGATAACGGGCAAAGTGATCCCGGAGTTCGGTGCTCCAGGCGTTATTGAGTTCACCACGCCCACCTCATACACGAGCACCGTGGTGGAGCTTCAGTGAGGTGATGTGATATGAGGAAGAGGGGAGCTATTGGTATTGGGACTTTGATAGTGTTCATAGCCATGATTTTAGTGGCTGCCGTGGCTGCCGCCGTGCTTATTAACACGAGCGGCTTCCTCCAGCAGAAGGCCTCCAGCACCGGCAGGGAAACCACCCAGGAGGTCGCGAGCGGCATAAAGGTCAACAGTATTGTGGGATACACCCCGGACACATCAAAGATAACCA
>NZ_LANF01000002.1 GCF_000966265.1 Palaeococcus ferrophilus DSM 13482
TTTTGCAATTATTTTGTATTGTGGTGGTGTGGGGTTATTGGGTGGAGCCCTGAACAAGGGCTCAAAAGCCCTGGTGCCAAACGGCGGCGTCGAGGGGAGTACGGGCAAAGCCCGAACAATGAACCCCGCCCTCCAACCAAGGGCACAACCCATGCACTCCCGAAGAAAACCCCACGCGGGGACCCTTCGGGAGTAAGACAGGCCCAACACTCCAACCAAACCCCGGACGGTGCAAAACCATTAACAGCGGCCGTCAACTCCCAATTCCGGTTGATCCTGCCGGAGGCCACTGCTATCGGGGTCCGACTAAGCCATGCGAGTCAAGGGGCGCTTGCGCGCACCGGCACACGGCTCAGTAACACGTCGGTAACCTACCCTCGGGAGGGGGACAACCCCGGGAAACTGGGGCTAATCCCCCATAGGTTTGGGGCGCTGGAAAGCCCCCAAACCGAAAGCTCCGGCGCCCGAGGATGGGCCGGCGGCCGATTAGGTAGTTGGTGGGGTAACGGCCCACCAAGCCGACAATCGGTACGGGCAGTGAGAGCTGGAGCCCGGAGATGGACACTGAGACACGGGTCCAGGCCCTACGGGGCGCAGCAGGCGCGAAACCTCCGCAATGCGGGAAACCGCGACGGGGGGACCCCGAGTGCCGTGGACAACCACGGCTTTTCCGGAGTGTAAGAAGCTCCGGGAATAAGGGCTGGGCAAGGCCGGTGGCAGCCGCCGCGGTAATACCGGCGGCCCAAGTGGTGGCCACTATTATTGGGCCTAAAGCGTCCGTAGCCGGGCCTGTAAGTCCCTGGCGAAATCCCACGGCTCAACCGTGGGGCTTGCTGGGGATACTGCAGGCCTAGGGACCGGGAGAGGCCGGGGGTACTCCTGGGGTAGGGGTGAAATCCTATAATCCCAGGAGGACCGCCAGTGGCGAAGGCGCCCGGCTGGAACGGGTCCGACGGTGAGGGACGAAGGCCAGGGGAGCAAACCGGATTAGATACCCGGGTAGTCCTGGCTGTAAAGGATGCGGGCTAGGTGTTGCCTGGACCCCGAGTCCAGGCAGTGCCGCAGGGAAGCCGTTAAGCCCGCCGCCTGGGGAGTACGGCCGCAAGGCTGAAACTTAAAGGAATTGGCGGGGGAGCACTACAAGGGGTGGAGCGTGCGGTTTAATTGGATTCAACGCCGGGAACCTCACCGGGGGCGACGGCAGGATGAAGGCCAGGCTAAAGGTCTTGCCGGACACGCCGAGAGGAGGTGCATGGCCGCCGTCAGCTCGTACCGTGAGGCGTCCACTTAAGTGTGGTAACGAGCGAGACCCGCACCCCCAGTTGCCAGCCCTCCCCGCCGGGGAGGAGGCACTCTGGGGGGACTGCCGGCGATAAGCCGGAGGAAGGAGCGGGCGACGGTAGGTCAGTATGCCCCGAAACCCCCGGGCTACACGCGCGCTACAATGAGCGGGACAATGGGAACCGACCCCGAAAGGGGAAGGGAATCCCCTAAACCCGCTCCCAGTTCGGATTGCGGGCTGCAACTCGCCCGCATGAAGCTGGAATCCCTAGTACCCGCGTGTCATCATCGCGCGGCGAATACGTCCCTGCTCCTTGCACACACCGCCCGTCACTCCACCCGAGCGGGGTTTGGATGAGGCCTCGTCCGCTGGGCGGGGTCGAGTCCAGGCTCCGTGAGGGGGGAGAAGTCGTAACAAGGTAGCCGTAGGGGAACCTACGGCTCGATCACCTCCTAACGCAGCAAACCGTCCGGGGGGTTACAGGAGTGTTGGGCCTGTCACAGTGGGCCGGTAGCTCAGCCTGGGAGAGCGCCGGCTTTGCAAGCCGGAGGCCCCGGGTTCAAATCCCGGCCGGTCCACCACGAAGAGTGCACATCCCGAGTGAAAACTCGGGGTGGAAGGGTCTGAGGGAGTGAATAACTCCCACGATGAGGACCGCGCACAGGCAAGCCAACCCAAAAAACTGCCCAACCCCCATAGTAGGGGTAAGCACGTTAAACCGCCTGGTGGATGGCTCGGCTCAGGGCGCCGACGAAGGGCGTGGCAAGCTGCGATAAGCCTCGGTGAGGCGCAGGCAGCCTTCGAGCCGGGGATGCCCGAATGGGACTTCCCGCGGCTTTCGCCGCACTCCGT
>NZ_LANF01000003.1 GCF_000966265.1 Palaeococcus ferrophilus DSM 13482
TGTGGTTGCCGTGAGAATCCTCTTGAAGTATTGCGAACCAGACTTCAGCATCCGGCTCGGCCTTATCCGCTGAAAGAACCACGTAATCCGCCTCTACTTTTTCAGGAGATAGGAATAGCCTTTCCTTTGAAAGAGTGGAGGTGAATGCTTGATAGCTTTGGCTTGATGTTGACTCAACTTTAATGGGTGTTCCCGGATCAATGGGTGGTAGTATCGGGTCTTTGGGGGGTTTTATGGGGTTAGTGGTGATTGAGTTGCCGCCTATCACCAGGGTGGCGGATTTTCCATCCAGCTGCTTCTCGAATTTGGATTTTGTGAAGGGATCAACGTTGAGAACCGCTATCTTTAATGTATTGTTGTTCGCGTCAGTGGCGTTAAATATCACCACCTCCCTGGGTTTCACGCTTATTTGAGTGTTATCAACCGTTATCTGCACCCCCACCCTGGAGTACTCCTCACGCCTTTCGATGTTCATGGTTCCGATATTGATTCCAGCATTTTTTTAGGTCATCGTAATAGTTCGAGTATGGCTCAACGTCCCCGTACTCTGAGGAGTAGTCCGAGGGTGTCTCCACCCCGGACACGTAGCCAACGAATCCAAAACTCTTTTTCCACTCTGTCTGTGCTCCCTGAACATCAATGGAGCCGTCGAGGGGGTTGTAAATGATCGTCGCGGCGTAGTTGGAGGAGGGGCTAACGTCCAGAGCGTCACTGCCAAACAGGTCTGAGTCGTAGAGTTCAAGTTTTATCGTTGTCGTCCTATCCTTTGGAACGGATGCCGTTACGGTAAAGAGGCTTTGGGAGTCAAGATTTGCCAGCATGTCTTTTCCGAAGAGACTGTTCTTTTCCACATCCTCCTTGTTGTCCCAGGTTGGGCTTTTGTAAGTTTTCCCGTTGATTGTGAGTTTGACGTACATATCTGGTCTGGATACCAGGCCGGGCCTTAATTGCCTGACCCTGAGGACGTAGAATTTTAGTGTGATGTTTTCGTTTTTTTCGACAATGAAATTTGAAACGTCGGAACTCTTGTAGGCTCCATTGGAGTCCTGTGCGATGACTTTCCAGTAGTACTTTCCGGGCTTTAAAGTTAGGGAGTAATGGGGTGAGGCGGTGGTGGTTAAGTAGGATAACCTGTCGGGGGAGGGGCCGAGGTAGAGCTTATAATTAAGGGAGTCTCCATCGGGGTCGTTGCAGTTCCATTTGAGCTGGACTTCTGCAGAATCCCCGTTTGTCGTCAAAATTTGACCGTTTGTTGGGGAGAGTAATGATGGTTTATAGGGTGGGTGGTTGCTGTTTGAGGGGGAGGTGATCGTGAAAAAGCGGGTCTCTGATTCGGAACGTGCTCCTTTAGAATCCACCGCTACAATCTGCCAGTAATACGTCTCGGGGGAGTCAAGGGTGAGGGATATCTGGGTGTTTTCAGTCGTTGTGTACTCTGCGGGGATAGCTCCGTTCAGGCCTATTTTCACGTGGTATACGATCTTATCGCCATCTGGGTCGTTGCCGCTCCATTTTAAAGTCACGGTGCCGGGGGGCATGTAAGCGCCGTTTTGAGGGGAGAGTAATTCTGGTGTTTCTGGAGGGTTATTTTCTTCTGTGACAAACGAGCCGGTTACACTTGCTTCTCCTGTTCCGGGGGTACCGTTGGGGAGGGTGAACTGGTATCTGACTAGGAGTTGATAGTGGTAGGTGGTGAATGCTTGGAGTCCTTGGAGGTTTGCTGTGAAGGAGCACAGGTAGTTGCTTGTGCATGTTTTATCTGCGGGAGCTTGGTTGGTTAATGAGGAGGTTCCGTAATTAACGTGCCCGTTCGTTACTTGGGGAGCGTACTGGTCGCCTCCGTCAATTGCGTTGGTTTCCCATTTAATTTCGGCACTTGTGCGGTGTGGTTTGACGTTTATGTTTACAATTCTGATGATGCCTCCATTGCCGTTTGAGAGTATGTAGTGGGTTTCTGTTTCTGTTATTTTGAAGCCGGGGGCTAGTATTAGGGGGTTTGAGATTCCGTGGAGGTTGAGCCATTCTTTGTTTATGTGTATTTCTTTGCTTGTGGATTCGAAGGTGATTTCCTTGCCTTCTATGGTGGTGAGTAGTGTGTATTCTGCTTTTTGGGGGAAGTATATTGAGTTGGGGTCTCCGTTGGTGTATTGGACTAGTCCTTGGATTTCCTTCAGGGGGTGTTCTTCAATAAAGGTTTCTGTGGCTTCCGAGAATTTAAATCCTGGAAAATACTTAGTACTACGATTGTTATTATGACACTCCTCCATGCCGACTTCATATCATCACCACCAAATAGAATAACCCCACACCTTAAAAAATTTACCAAAAAATGT
>NZ_LANF01000004.1 GCF_000966265.1 Palaeococcus ferrophilus DSM 13482
CTGAAATTTTTATGCAAAAAAATGCGTATTAACTTGGTGCCATCCCCATTGATTAGACAAAGATATGTTTATAGGGTTCACGTCCTTTGAGCTCAATAATCATGCCGACATTGTGAACACACTGTGATTCCCACAGGGCGATAGTTGAAATAGAAGAAGAAACAAAAGATTCATCAAATCTTCGGCTCGACCGCGTAGACGGTCCTGTCCTCACCGAGGGCATCCATCAGCCCGCGGTGGCGTCTCACGCAGCTCTCGCACTCACCGCAGTGGATAGGCTTTCCGTCCTCAGTGAAGCCCTTCGGCATGTAGCAGGAGTTGGAGTACTCGTACTTTGCATTCAACTCCTTCAGAAGCCTCGCGATGCCCTTCTTGTCGAGGTCTATGAGCGGTGCAACTACCTTAACCTCCGCCATCGTCCCGTACTTTAGCATCCCGTTCATCTTTTCCACGAACTCAGGTGTGTTGTCCGGGAACGTGGCGCCCTCCTCAGCGTTGAAGCCGACTATTATGTCCCCACCCCCAAGGGCATCCAGCAGGGAAGCGGCAACGCTTATGAGGACGACATTTCTAGCGGGAACCCAGACGCTCTTCGCCGTCTCCTGAGCAACACTCATGTCCTCAAGCTCTTCTCCAGTGACCTTTGGCGTCTCCCCACCGACGAGGGTTGTCCCTCTGAGCTTTGAGAACTCTTCGAGGAAGTCGAGCCTTACTATTCTCAGCGGAACGTCCAGCTCCTTCGAGAAGAAGTCCGCCACCCTGTTCGTAACCTTCTCCTCGTTGCTGCCGTAGTTAACTGTCAGCATTATGACCTCGTCGTAGTTCTTCTTCGCCCAGTAGAGGCAGGCCGTACTGTCAAGCCCGCCGCTGAAGAGAACGACCGCGCGCTTCATTCTACCACCTCCGGAAGCAGTTTAATGCCCAGTTTCTTAGCTCTCTTCCTAAGCTTCTTGTCGTAGGTTGCAAGAGCCCCAACTTCCTTAGCTATGGTCAACACCACCGAGTCGTTGTAGTGTGTTAAGGAAAGGCTTTGGAGGGTCTCAAACGCCTTTGTCAGGTACCTCCTGTCGTCTACGGGTTTTGTTCTCTCGTCTTCAACTATCTGCTCTACGAGTTCCCTGGCCTCTTCACTTGAGAAGCCGAGCTTTCTGAAGTTCCAGACGACTTCGTAAATGACAATGGTTGGCACGATCCATTTCTCCAGAGAGGGGGAGTGCAGGAGTTCAAAGGCCTCCCTGTGGCGGGGCATCTCCTCAACCGCCGCGTATAGGAAAACGTTGGTGTCTATCACGGCCTCCATGCCATTTCCTCCTCCATGGCCTCCTCTTCGAGCCTCTCAAGCTCCTCTTCGGTTATCTTCCTGCCGAGCCTGAAGGTTTTCCACTTCCTTTTGGCCCGTTTAATCACTATCTCGTCCCCCCTGAGCTCAACGTCGAGGTACTCGCCTTCCTTTATCCCGAGGGCCTTTCTTATCTCAGCTGGAATCGTTATCTGGTAGTTGCGGGTGACCTTCGTCAGTGGCATAGTATCTCACCATAATGTAGTTATTTAATGTACTAAATAAGCATTATCACTGCCCCATCGATATCACGCGATAGTTGAAGATGGTGATAATACCAGTACACCTCCTCCTGTGATTTATAACTGTTTAGGGCGGCCATTGACATTGAGAGCCGGGAAGTGTTAACAGTCTGGATTACTCCCACCAGAAACCTGTGGATTGCCAAAGGTTCATTGGGACTGTTTTAAACTCCTGTGAGGGGATACCGGTTTTTCTGGTTGATAGGGCTGTCTGGTACCCATCTGCGTTCAATAGTTTGAAGTTGCCCTTTATTCACGTGACTTTTGGACCCAGGAATTATGTTGAGCGCTGGTTTAGAACTGTTAAGGGGCGGATTAAGCGTTTCTGGAATAATTTCAGGGGTAAAGACTGGAGGAGGGTTCACAGGTTTATCTTCCTGTTTGCCTTCTGGTATAATCTCGTTAGGACGCACTCCACGCTGGATAAGCCCCCGGGCAATATTACCGAATGGTTTCAGGAGGTGATGCCCCAGTTATCCTAACAGTATCAACTAACGATAAAGAACGTAACCAACGGACCACCTATTCGTTATTTTTCCATTACCAGGAGTTTATTTATCCCTAAATAACACGATATTAAAATCATTAAATACGATTTTTTATTATTATAAAACGGAAAATTTATAAGCTTAATAGTTTAATCATGTCATGCAGAATATTACTAAGGAGATATCTATAATGTGGAGGAAAGTGCTAGGCCTGTTGATGGGATTGTTAGTCTTGGGAGCAGGTGGTGGAATGGTTAGTGCGTCAGAGCCAGAGACAAATGCTGATTATTCATTCTCGTATTACTGGAACGGACATTTCATAGGGAAAGTTGGTATAGCTTCCACGTATCTACCTAAAGTAGCGGTAATTAATCAGGATGGCCTTGCCACACCCCAACAAACTTTTGTCCTTAGAGTGAAACTCGGAAAAGGATGGAAAAGTGGATGGAATCACTATTATTACCCGGTTAGCAGTGGGCATTGGCTTTCTGTTGAGGTTGAGGTTGTAAAACCATCAACGTCCACCCATGTTGGAGTACTAACTGGGACAAATGGCATTTTTGTTGTGGAATCGGGATCCAGCGAGTCAAAAACGGAGATGGCATATAAGGAGTTCGTTAAGAATGCAGTAGACGCATTAGCGGGAATTCTTGGATTACCAAATTTTATAGATCCTCTCTTCAATATTGGGGAAAGTGAGAGGGGAAGTTATGCTATCCAAACTTCAGGGGATGTGGCCTATGACGTCAAGAAGATAACAATTAGATTCTATGGGGATTCAAGATTTAGAGGCACTGACTATGGGGCAGGGGTAACTTGGAGTATAGTAAATCCACAGGAGGCCGATTACGAATTCAGAGTAAGTGGTGGCGCAACACTATATATTGTTGGATACTCTCATAACAGCATCCCAATACTCTCCAAAATAACTCGCATTGTTCCTTCCTCTATAATTGGAAAAACCGGAAGAAGTGCAAGTGTTACAACGGTTACAAAGGTCTATTATGGAAACAAAAACAACAACTGAGGGGGATTTTTCATGAGTACACAGAGGTTTATGGCCCTTTTGGCTATTTTTATCTTATCTCTCTCTATTTTCATTCCATACTTAAAATACCAAGAGTATAAAACACGAGAGGAAATGAGATTAGACCTCAATGTCAGTGCCAAGCTGGTTGAATCCCACTTCCAAAATTACAGAGCAAGCTACAATTCTACCTCCTCCACATACCTTAACAAGAAGGTAGATGAAGATGACAGCAGAGTTGCCATTGACCGGGTATTATTGCTCAGGAGTAAGCTGATACAGCTGAACATATCCAAAAACAAAATTGAGGATGTGGATAGATGCCTCAACAAGACCTACAACTTTTATCACACGGAAGAATTTTATGATGCTCTCACACAGGCAAGGGTCTGTGCAATACTGGCATCAGACTACCTCGGTTCCCATCTCGTGGCCACTAACAGAACAGAGTTTCTTGATTATACCTTCAAAGAACTCCAGAATATCACGATCATCAAAGATGATATTGAGGGCAGATGGGAGGAGAAGATGAAAAATGGTGTGGAGTTTACAGACTACATGGTCACTGGACTAAAAATAGAACACAATTTAATCGAAGCCGAGATCTTTTTAAACAGGTCTGCTATCTCTTTGGAAAAGTTAAAACAAGAACATACCCCCACAACCCCTGAAGAGGCAGAAAACCTAACACTGTTGGGAAGCAGAATAACAAATGACTTGGAATACGCTAGGAGCTTTTTGGAGGATGCGTTAGTACTGATGAGGCACGTGAATATGGGAAACTTCCAGCCAACGGAGCTCGAAAGCGAGGTGGACATGCTCAGAAAAAATCTATCCGAAATTGATAGACCCTGCAACATCACCGTGATGATGGCTAAAGTTGCGTGCGATTGGAAGGATTATCATAAAAGGAGAGGCATCATCGCTCTTCAAAAAGGATACTACTCTGCAGCAAATTATCACCTTCTCTACAGCATTGCCATTGCAGAAGGACTTAGGGAGTTTAAAAGCTTAGCACTGGAATTCAACAGTTCAAAAAGCTTAACAGACAAAGCTAAGATTATCCTGAGGTTAAGGGGAGAAGCCATAAACAGTCTCGAAGAATGCTCTAGGGATACAATAACATCCTTATACCTAAAAGACCCTACAGGTTGGTATTTCAAACGAGCTGAAAATACCCTTCGGAATACATTAAACCCCGAAATACCCTACAGTATATACAGGACTCACGATTATGACTCCCACATTGTTTATGACTACGAGATGACAAAAGTTCTGGCTCAAAAGTTCTGTCCATATCTTACTGTAATGACAAAGGGCTATGAATGAACTAAAAACTGTGAACAATGTCTGCTTTTATTCCCTTTGTTTTCCCTCCAAGTTACCTAAGGTTAGAACCCACCGTGAAACTTAAGCGCTGTTCCCAATTAAGAATTAAATGGGGGCTTCATTCACTCCAAAGCCAGCCCCACAATTTCCCCCACGCTTAAAAACCCTTCCTCCTCAAGGTAGCGCTCAATGCCCGCGTTTATCTCCCGGAACACCTTCCAGCCGCGGAGGGAAACGGCTGTGCCAATCTGGAGCGCTGAGGCTCCAGCCAAGAGGAACTCAACTGCGTCCTGCCAGGTAGTTATTCCACCAATGCCAATCACCGGTATCTCGAGGGTTCTCGCGAGGTCGTAGACCGCCCTCAGGGAAATTGGCTTGACGCCCGGCCCGGAGTAGCCGCCGACCTTGTTGCTCAAAATCGGCCTTCTGGCGTAGACGTCTATTGCTATCGCCTTTAGGGTGTTTATCGCCGAGACTGCATCAGCTCCCGCTCTCTCTGCCGCCAAGCCGAGCTTCGTTATGTCGTCAATGTTGGGGGTGAGCTTGGCTATGACGGGCCTATCCGTCGCGTCTTTGACAGCCCTGACGACCTCATAGACGTTCTCCGGTCTCTGCCCTATCTCCATGCCGTAGCCCTTGGCGTGGGGGCAGGAGAGATTGAGCTCGAAGGCGTCAGCAACGTCGCTCAGCTTTTCAGCAAGGAATGCAAACTCCTTGGGGGTTCCGCCGAAGATAGAAACTATAAGCGGGAAGTCGAACGTGTAACCTTCAATCATCTCGAGAAAGCCCTTCCACCCCGGATTTGGGAGGCCCATCGCGTTTATCAGGCCGTGGGGGAGCTCGACTATCGTGGGGTTGTCGTAGCCCTTTCTAGGCTCGATGCCAATAGACTTGGTAACGACTCCTCCCGCGCCTTCCTCGTGCGCCCGTATCCACTGCTCGGGAACCTTGTCATTTATCCCTGATGCGAGAATGAGCGGGTTCTCGAACTTAATTCCAAAGAGCTCGAGCTTTAGGCTGGCCATCCTTACACACCATTGGCAAAAGGGCGTGGGGGAACTTAAGTTTTTTGCATCAGAAAAGCCACACCCACTGGACATGCTAATGGCGGCGGACGCGCCCGGAGGTGGGGACCCTCCCCCGCCCGGCCTCCACCGGGACTTGTTCTCCCCCGTTTGCCCCACGAGCGCCGGGCGTCCCGCCTACCGCTGCTCCCTTCCGGGCCTGACGGGGTTCGACGGGCAAAGGGTCTTGGCACGGCCCTTCAGCCGTACCCGACCCACCGCCGGCCCCGTGGGACGAGGGATCATAACTCCTCCCGGGTTCGGCCGGACGGCTTTGGGAACCGCCCTCCGGGCTTCGGCCCCCGCATATCGACGGTTTCGGGTTCCAGGGGACGCCGAACCCCCCAGCCTAGTCCGCCGCCATTGCCTATTAGATGGGGCGGGTATATAAAGATTTGGTTCTTCTGGAACTAGCACCAAACTTGCAAAGAAGCATGTTTAGAAAAGTATAGTTAAAGGGAGTTTCACTCCCCGTCTCCTTTGCTTCCCTTCATCTCTTCGAGCTTCTTTATGAGTCTGTCCACGATTTCCATGAACGCCTTCGCCGCTATCGTATCCTCGTAGAGGACTATCGGGATTCCGTTGTCGCTGGCTTCCCTCGCCTTGAGGTCGATGGGAATCTCCCCAAGGAAGTCCACGCCCTCCTTTTCGGCGAGCTTTCTCCCACCGCCCTTGCCGAAGAGGTCTATCTCGTTTCCGCAGTGCGGGCAGATGAGGTAGCTCATGTTCTCCACAACCGCTATGTACGGAACCTCCATGCGCTTCATCATGTTGACGGCCTTCCCAGTGTCGAGGAGCGCTACTTCCTGGGGCGTGGTGACGATTATGGCGGCATCGAGCGGTATGCTCTGTGTAACTGTGAGTATCTGGTCCCCCGTTCCCGGCGGGAAGTCAATTATCATGAAGTCGAGCTCTCCCCACTTCACATCCCCGAGAAGCTGCTTGACGGCCTTGGTGACCAGTGAGCCTCTCCATATGACGGGCTGATCCTCGGGGACGAGGAAGCCCATGCTCATGATCTTTATCGGAGTCGTCTGCCCCATGAAGTCGTTCATCGGCGGGAGCATCTCAAAGCTGCCGTCCTCGCGCTTTTCTGCCAGAACGTCCGCCTTGTCAACGCCGAGCATCTTGGCGACGTTTGGACCGTGTATGTCCGCATCGAGTATCCCAACAAAGTGGCCCTTCCTCGCCAGGGCCGTTGCGAGGTTGACGGCGACAGTGCTCTTCCCAACGCCACCCTTACCGCTGAGAACGGCTATCTTGTACTTCCACTTCTTCTGCTTCTCTTCAATCCTCTGGGCGAGAGGATCGGCCCCGAGGCCACCTATGTTGAGAGTAGGAGCTTTGATCGTCATCTTAAACCACCTCCAGAGGAGGTTGTTCGGTAAACTTAAAAGCTTTGCCCCAAAATTTGACAGTATTACTCATATTTGAGTACTCAAAGGGGCACCACCACCGGAACTCCCCTCACCTCGCCTATCTCAACGTCCACACCGTAGACCTCCCTGAACAGCTCGCCGTCGAGAACTTCAATTCCTCCATCTGCCATTATCTCACCGCCCTTCATGAACACGAACCTCTTCGCGAAGCGCAGCGCAAGGTTGACGTCGTGCATCACCAGAATGGAAGTCTTCCCTTCGGAAGAGAACCCACGCGCGAGCCTCATCACCTCAAGCTGGCTCTTAATATCGAGGTTGTTTGTGGGTTCGTCCATCATGAGGATTTTCGGCTCCTGCGCCAGAGCCCTCGCCACGCTAACCTTCTGGAGCTCGCCACCGCTCAGCTTGTTTGTGGTCTTGAGGGCGAGGTGTTCTATCCCGAGCTTTCTCAACGCACTCCTCACGGCTTCCACATCCCGCTTTGAAGGCCTCAGCCCCATATACGGCCTCCTCCCGAGGAGAACCGTATCAAACACCGTCATGAACCCGGGCTCAGTCCTCTGGGGAACGTAGGCCACAAGCTTCGCGAACTCGTCCCGAGGATACGCCTCGATGGGCCTTTCAAAGACCTTAACCCCCCCGCACTTGAGGATTCCGGAGAGGCACTTCAGCAAGGTGCTCTTGCCAGCGCCGTTCGGCCCGAGGATCGCGACAAACTCCCCTCCTCCTATCTCCAAGTTTATTCCCCTCAGGACTTCGGCCCCGTTGTATGAGTAGCGGAGGTTTCTTACCTCAATGACCTTCATCTCCTCCCCTCCATTCTCACCAGCAGGTAGATGAAAGCCGGAGCGCCGAGGAATGAGGTCACTATGCCAACGGGGAGCACCATTGGGGCCAGAATCAGCCTCGCAACGGTGTCCGCTGTAACAAGGAGGAGCGCACCTGCGAGGGCAGAGAGGGGCACGAGGAAGCGGTAGTCCCCTCCCGCGACGAGCCTTATCGCGTGGGGGGCTATGAGCCCGATGAAGCCTATTACCCCAACGAAGGCGACGCCCACGGCGGTTATGAGGGCCGCGAGGAACGTGGATATCAAACGAACCCTCTCGACGTCCACGCCGACGCTTTTTGCAACTTCCTCACCGACGGCTGACGCGTTAAGATCCCACCTCTTCACGACGAAGTAGATGAAGACGGGCGTGAAAACTAGGAGCATTATCATGTCCTCCCGCCAGGTGGCCCTCCCGAGGTCGCCGAAGCTCCAGTAGACCATTGCGGCAAGCTGAAGCTCGTCGGCGAAGTACTGGACGAGCGTCGTCAGCGCCACAAAGAGGGAGCTCATTGCCACCCCCGCAAGGATTATCGCTTCTGGAGAGAGCCCTTTGAGCCTCGCGAGGAGAAGAATCACGCCCACCGCAATCATGGCTCCCAGGAAAGCGAACAGCACCACCGCGTAGGGGTTATTAAGGGAGATTCTGCCGGAGCTTTCCGCGTAGCCCGCTCCGAGGATTATGGCGAGGGAAGCGCCGAACATCGCCCCGTGTGAAACCCCCATCGTGAAGGGGGTCGCCAGGGGGTTCCTCAGGAAGCCCTGCATCACTGCACCTGAAACTGCCAGCGCCGCCCCAACCAGGAGGCCGGCCACTATGCGCGGCAGGCGGATGTTCCAGACCACGAGAGAAGCACTCTCGCTCCCCCTCCCGATGAGCGCATTAAGAACCTCCCGGATGGAGAGGTAGTAAGAACCGTGGGAGAGGGAGTAGAGGCTAACCAGAACCGTAAAGAGAAATAAAAGGAGGCCGATGGAGAGCTTTCTTGCAACGTAGCCCTCGTAGTCCATAGGCATCACGGGGAAGTCGGTAGGGAATACTTAACGGTTCCGTTCTCAAGGTCTATCTTCCCGAAGCCGCCGAACTGGTTCGCCATATCCCTGTAGACGGGCTTCCCGATGAGGAAGGAGTATATCTCGTCGGCTTTCTTTGCGGGGTCAACGTCCTCGAAGCGTCCTGGATAGAGGACTTTGCCGATGTAGTAGGCATCGGCGAGGGCCGTCCCTATGTTGGTGGTGTAGAAGTTGAAGGGGAGCAGGCCGTAGAGGTTGCCGTTCTTCACGGCCTCAAGGGAGTTGTAGAAGTCGGAGTTCTCGCTGTAGTCGTCGAGGACGAGCTTTAAGCCACCCTCGTCGAGGAAGATGTAGTCGGGCTGCCACTCAAGGAGCTTCTCCTTGTCTATGGAGTGGTGGCCGGTTCCAAGTTCCTTCGCCACGTTATCCGCGTGGACTACATTGAAAGGCGGGTAATCCCCCTCGGTGCTCTCGATGCCGTGGGCGCCCTTGTAGCCTATCCCGCCGACGTAGACCCTCTTCGGCTCAACGCCCTCGGTGCGCTTCGCGAGATCGTCCTGGGTGGACTTGATGAAGTCTATGACCTCTTTGGCCCTCTTCTCCTTCCCGAGTATCCTCCCAGCGAGCTCAATGGACTTAAAGAGCTCCTCGTCCTTGAAGATGGCAAGCTGACCGTAGCTGAGAACCACAACTGGAATGCCCGTTTTCTCTTGGATTTCATCTGCGGTCTTTTTATCAACGTAGGTCAGGAATATCACGTCCGGCTTGAGGTTTATCAGTGCCTCAAAGTTGGGGAGCTTGCCCGGCCCGCCGGGCCCTATGCTCGGCAGCTCCTTAAGCTCGGGATGTGCTATGATGTAAGGCCTCCCGAAGGAGTACTTCTTCTCGAAGTCCTCGACGCCAACAACCGTATCGCTAGCGTTGAGGTAAACTATGAGCCTAAGCGCTCCGGGCCCGGCGGCGACAACCTTTGTGACCTCGGCGGGCACTTCAACCGTCCTTCCAATCGCATCGGTAACCGTCACGGTTCCCTTCCCGGTATCAGAGCCGTTGCTGCTCCCGATGCAACCGCTGACCGCTACCACGAGAAACACGAGGAAAAGCGCCAGTAGCTTCCTCATCTTCATTCCCTCCCCCCGAGTTCAACTATTCCGCGGCCGATAACGCCTAGGTACTTCTCCCCGGCGCAGGAGAGGCAGTATGGCTTTCCATCCACGTAAACGGCCCTCGTTTCCATGACGAGCTCTCCGCAACTGGAGCAGCGGAGGCTGTTGAAGATGGGCGCCTGCTCTATCGGAGGAATCTTTACCCGCTCGATTTTGAACTCCTCCCTCGGCAGGTGGAGCATCCTCATAGCGGCCTCCTCCCACAGCTCCCAGAGGCGTTTCCTCTCCTCAGGTGTCCCTTTACGCTCCTTCACGACCCTGTTGAAGAGCTCCGTAGCACCGGACGGGTAGTACTTCGCCAGTTTCTCAGCATCAGCGTAGACCCTAACCCCCTCCCAGGTCGAGCGCTTCACGAGCGTTAAAGCCGTCTTTCCGAGGTCGAGGTAGATAAGGGAGTTGTTCCCGAGTGTGCAGCCCGTTGCGACCTGGACGCCGTCCGTGAAGCAGCTGTTGACCTCGACTATCGCCAAGATCGACTCATCGACGCTTCCTGAGTAGTCAAGCCTTCCGACGCCGAGTTCCTCCATCGCCACCAGCGACGCCCTTATTCCAAGCGCGAGGTAGGGGCATACGTGCCCGTGGAACTCCCTCGCGTACTCCAGGATGCCCTCTGCATTCCTCTCCCCAACGAGTTTGTTGAGCGTGAGCATGGTATCACCAATTTGAGATAAAGTAGCACGATTTTTAACAATTTTTTAATCTGAGTGTTATGAACAAAAGGTTAAAACCCCTTCGGAGGAGAGGCACCATTTCCCAAAATGGGAGCATTATTCAGAAAATACAGAGAAGAGTGCGTGGGCTTCAGACCAGCTCCCTGCCCGTTCCTGTCATCACGAGCTTCCCGTGCTTGACCCCCTTGAGGCTGAGCAGTCTGTCCGCTATCTCCTTTATCCTGCTCGCTTTCCCCTTGACGATGACGACCTCGAGGCAGTTGTGCTCGTCCATGTGGACGTGTATGCTCGACACTATCTCCGTCAAGTAGTCGTGCTGGAGGTCGAGGAGCTCCTTAACAACCTCCGCCTCATCGTGGTTGTAGAGGAGGGTTATCGTTCCCGCCACTTCCCTATCACCTTCCTCCCACTCGTGGCGGATTATAAAATCTCTCATCATGTCCCTTATGGCCTCGCTCCTGTTCACGTACCCCTTATCCTCGATTATCCTGTCGAACCTGTCAAGAAGCTCCTTGGGAACGGAGACACCGAAACGTATTACACTCATGAACATCCCCCTCCAAAGTACGTCAACATTCTTTTTTAAATTTAGTTTAACCTTCGGTTCTGAACCTCTGCGGAAGCCTACAGGCCGCGGTGGATTCTCCGGAGGTCATCCCTCGTGTTCACGTTGAAGAAGCTCTCCCTCCACTCCGCGGGCAGCTCTTCTATTTCAAGGTAGCAGGCGTCGCTCTCCCTTATCGCCTGGTTTATCGCGTAGTTTCCTGCCGCTATCTGTTCTCCCAGGAGCTTTTGGAACCCCTTGGAATAGGCCGCGTGTAGGGGCTCAATGTAACCGTTGGCCCAGCGGGGGACGCACGCTAGCTTTTTGGTTTCGTAAAAGCGCTCTATCATGTAATCAACGAACTCGGGAACGAGGAGGGGCATGTCTCCGGCGACCACGAAGGCATCGCCCATATCCAGTGCGGTGTAAACCCCCCCTATCGGGCCCACGGTGAGTTTGTCCACCACAACAGCGTAGCCAAGTTTCTCCAGCTCCCCGACGTTCTCGGGGGAGGTCACCAGAACTATCTCCCTAATTCCTGCGGCTCTTTCGAGCCTCTCAAGCGCGTGGAGCAGAAGAGGTTTGCCACCGACCCTGAAGAGCAGCTTGTTACCCCTGAAACGCGTCCCTCTTCCCCCTGCGAGCACCGCGCCTATCATTGTGCTCCCCTAAAAAGATTGGGGAGGAACGTTATAAACCTGCCCTTTGGAGTTCCCTTAACTCTTCGAGCCTCAAAAGAACCTCTTCCCTGTTTCTTATAAGGTTCTGCCTGGCGACCTCTTTTCCGTCCTTAAGGTAGACCAGTGTCGGGACGTTGAGGACGTCAAAGCGGTTCACCAGGTCGCTCCACTCCTCCGCATTCACGTGGATTACTTTAATTTCAGGGAACTCCTCGCTGACCTCCTTCATAAAGTTCTCCACAAGCCTGCACGGGGGACAGCCTGGGATTGAGAACCACAGCACAGCCTTCCCTTTTTCGAAGTCCACCTTTCCGTCGTACTCGACTATCATCTCGACCACCTCAAACGTTTGCCCTCTTCAGGAGCAGGGAGTTCGTGACGACGCTCACGCTGCTTACGCTCATCGCACCTGCGGCCCACTCGGGCTGGAACTCAATTCCGAAGAGGAGGAACGCCAGCCCCGCCGCGAAGGGTATGAGCATCGTGTTGTAGAACATGGCCCAGAAGATGTTCTGCTTTATCTTCCCGAGTGTCCTCTGGCTGAGCTTTATGGCCTTAACCACGTCCCTCGGGTCGTTTTTCATGAGCACGATGTCGCCGCTCTCCATCGCTATGTCCGTCGCGTTCCCGACCGCTACCCCTATGTCGGCCTGTGCCAGGGCCGGAGCGTCGTTGATACCATCTCCCACGAAGATAACTATCTCGCCCTTCTCCTGGAGTTTCTTCACCTCGTTGGCCTTGTCTCCCGGCAGAACCTCTGCCAGAATGTAGTCCACGCCGAGGGTTCTCCCTATTGCCTCCGCCGTCCTCCTGTTGTCGCCGGTAATCATGCCGACCTTCTTGCCCATCCTGTGGAGCTCCTCGATGGCCTCCCTGGCGCCTTCTTTTATCGTGTCCGCTATTCCGAGAATGCCCGCTATCTGCTCGTCTATCGCCACAACGACAGCAGTCTTGGCCTCGTTTTCGAGCCTCTGGAGGGTCTCCTCCACCGCTCCAAGGTTGAGGCCCCTCTCCACCATAAGTTTCCTGTTTCCAGCCAATACCTCCTTTCCTCCGATAACGGCCCTGACTCCTTTCCCAGTAATCGCCTCAAACTCCGCCGGCTCCTCAACCTCAAGCCCGAGCTCCTTCGCCTTCCTCACAACTGCCTCTCCCAGCGGGTGCTCGGAGCGCTTTTCAGCCGAAGCGACGAGCCTAAGGAACTCCTCTTCACTCATTCCAAGCGCGATGACGTCTGTAACCTCCGGCTGTCCCTTGGTGAGCGTTCCCGTCTTGTCGAAAAGAACGACGGTTGCCTTCCTCGCTATCTCCAGCACCTCTCCGTTCTTTATGAGGATGCCCATCTCAGCCCCTTTTCCCATCCCGACGGTCAGGGCCGTTGGGGTCGCCAATCCGAAGGCACAGGGGCAGGCTATGACGAGGACGCTGAGGAGCGTCGTGAAGGCAAATAGTACCGGCTCGTCCGCGATGAAGTACCAGTAGGCGAAGGAAAGGAGGGCTATCGTGAGCACCGCCGGGATGAAATAGGCCACGATTCTGTCAGCGAGCCGCTGTATCGGCGGCTTCGTGTTCTGTGCCTCCTCGACGAGCCTTATTATCTGGGCCAGAACCGTGTCCCTGCCAACGCGCTTTGCCTCAACCTTAAGCACGGAGTTCCTGTTTATCGTTCCGCCTATGACCTCGTCGCCCTTCCTCTTCAGGTTGGGCACCGGTTCGCCGGTTATCATCGACTCGTCGACGTAGCTCTCGCCCTCGAGGACAACCCCGTCAACCGGAATTCTCTCGCCGGGTTTGACTATCACGATGTCGCCGACTTTTACCTCACCTATCGGAACCTCGATCTCCTTCCCGTCCATTAAAACCAGGGCTTTCTTCGCCTGAAGACCCATGAGCTTCTTTATGGCCTCGCTTGTCCTCCCTTTCGCCCTCGTCTCAAGGAACCTGCCGAGCAGAAGGAAGGCCATGAGAAGAACGCTGGCCTCGTAGAAGTTGAACTCCTCAGGAATTATCCCGATGGTTGCCAGGACGCTCGCAAAGTATGCCGAACCTATGCCGAGGGAGTACATGACCTCCATCGTCAGCGTTTTATGCTTGAGCGAGGAGATCGCCTTCCCGAATATCCCCCTCCCCGCGTAGGCTATTGCTACCGTTGCCAGGACGAACTGGATCGGCATTAGGTATGGTATCTCTATCCCAAAACGGTCCACCTGCATGGAGGCGAAGAGCGCTATCCCGATGCTCCACGCAACGGCCAGCTTCTTCTTCATGTCCCTGAGGGCCTTTTCCCTAAGCTCCCTCTCGACGTCGTGGGTCTCTTCTCCCTCCACACCAATGAACTGGTAGCCGACGCTCTCAACGGCCTTCCTGATGTCCTCCAGATCTACAACGCTCGGCTCATAGCTTACTTTTGCGGTCTCCGTTCCGAGGTTGACGCTTGCTTCTAGAACACCCGGGAGTTCTTTAAGGGCCGCCTCTATCGTCTTGGCACACATGGCACAGGTCATTCCACCTATCTTGACCACCACATCCTTCCTCTCGCGAACCACTGTGTAGCCGACGTCCTCAATGGCCTTGATAATCCGGTTCAAACCGACCTCGGACTCGTTGAAGCTGACGAAGACAGTTTCTGTTCCTAGATTTGCTTTGGCGTCCTTCACGCCCGGAAGTTCCTTTAGGGCGGTCTCTATGGTTTTAACGCACATGGCACACGTCATACCGTTGACCTTGAGAGTGATCTCCATTTTCTTCACCGATAGTTATTACGCTGCCAGCCTTATGGGGGTTATTTTTTACACTTTGAAAAATTCAAGCGAAGAATTTTTATAGTTTGAAAACAAGATATAGGCGGTGACTGGAATGACACTGGATGAACTGGACCTAAAGCTTATCTACCTCCTGATGGACAATTCGAGACTCAGCATCTCCGAACTGGCCGAGAGGCTTGGCGTAAGCAGGCCCACGGTAAGGGCAAGGCTGGAGAAGCTTGAGAAGGAAGGGATGATACAGGGCTACACGATAAAGCTCAACCCCGACCTGCTCAGGGCCCACAACGTCGTTGCCCTAATCGTAAAAACGGACGAACCGGATAAGATGAAGGGTTTTGAGGAGATAATCGAGATAAACCGCTTCACGAGCAGAAAGTACCTGATAAAGATCGCGGTTGAGAGCATGGAGGAGTTGAGGAAAGTCATTGAGGGGGCAGGTTTTGAGGTGCTCGAGATAATGCCAATACTGGAGAGCATAGAGAAAAAGACCCCACCCAAGGTCAAGGTGCCCTTTAAGTGCGACTACTGCGGGAAGGAGATAGTGGGCGAGCCCATCGTTTACAAATACCGCAACAAGGTGTACTTCTTCTGCTGCCCGACGTGCTTCAGGGAGTTCAGGAAGACGAGGGAGAACCTGGAAAAGCTAAAGAACCCCGAGGGACACCATGAGCATTGATTTCTCCTGCCCCTTCAACCTTTTGCAGTCATCCTAACTAATAAAAAGAGCGGGGAAGGAAGAGAGTCACTCCTCCGGCTTCGGGAGGGTGACTTCGACACCGAGAACCTTCCACATTGCCTTGATCTGCTCGCGCATCTCGTCTATGGCCTCTGGCTGCTTGAAGAGGTGCTTGAACCTGCCCTGGTACTTGAGGTACTCCTCGATGGGCTTCTTGAACTCAATGGCGACTATCTTGCCGCCTTCGCGTTTGACCTTGGCGCCTCCTCCCGGTGCCTGTATTTTGATGTTGTGGAAGTCGCCGTTCTCGATCTCGAAGAGCGGCCAGACGCCGGTCTCGATGGCGAGCCTTGTTATCTCTACACTCTTTTCAGGTGGAGCACGCCACCCCGGCACACAGGTACACTGTACCTGCACAAACGCCGGTCCGTCGACCTTGGCCGCTTTCTTCATCTTCCTCACGAAGTCGAAGGGGTTGGCAACGCTTGCAGTGGCAACGTACGGAATCTGGTGGGCGGCCGCTATCAGAGCAACCCACTTCTTGGGCTTGTCCTCACCGATGGAGAGCTTGCCCGGCGGGCTGGTGGTTGTCCAGGCACCGTAGGGGGTGGAGCTTGACCTCTGTATTCCGGTGTTCATGTATGCCTCGTTGTCGTACATGAGGTAAACGACGTTGTGCCTCCTCTCGAGCATACCGCTCAAAGCCTGCATACCGATGTCGGCGGTTCCGCCGTCACCGCCTATGGCGAGTATCTTGCCCTTTCTGCCGAGCTTCTTCCAGGCCGCCTCAACACCGCTTGCCGCGGCCGCGGCGTTCTCGAAGGCCACGTGAACCCACGGGGCCCTCCACGCGGTGTACGGGAAGACGGCGCTAACGACCTCCATACATCCGGTGGCCTGGGCTACGGCGAAGGCGTTTGGATCTCCGAACTTCTCTTCCATGGCCTCGCTGAAGGCCTTGGTGGCGAGCTTGAGAGCGATGGCACAGCCACAGCCTGCACAGGCTGCATGCCCGGGTGCCCAGTACTCGCGGGTGGTAATCGGGGGTTTCCTAACGGCCATTTTCCTCACCTCACAGTATCTCCTTCCTCAATCCAATCCAGGTGACCTCATCAACCTTCTCGCCGTTGAGGGCCTTCCTGCTTATCTCAAGGACTTCGTCGAGGTTCTGGAACGTGACGTCCCTTCCACCGAGCCCGAGTATGAAGTCGAGGATTATCGGCTTCTCCTTGCAGTTGATGAGGGCCCTGCTGAAGTCTTGGAAGAGGGCTCCACCGACGCTGAATGTGACGTTCTTCTCGAGGAGCGCGAGAACCTTGGCCTTCTTTGCCAGCTCCCTAACCTCTTCAACCGGGAACGGCCTGTAGACGGTGAGCTTCGCCGCTCCGACCTTGATGCCCTTCTCCCTGAGAGCATCAACGTACTCCTTGACGGTACCGGCGAGAGAACCCATGGTGACAAAGATTATCTCGGCGTCCTCAGTGCGGTACTCCTCAATCTTCTGGTACTTTCTGCCGAACTTCTTCTCGAACTCGGCGAAGACCTCGTCAATGACCTTCTTGGCGTTCTCGTTGGCCTCCCAGACCGTGTATCTGGCCTCCATGTAGTGGGCCGGGAACGCTAAAGTTCCCTGGGTTATCGGCCTGCTCGGGTCGAGGTAAGCATATTTGGGCTCGTACTCACCGAGGAACTCATCAACGACCTCCTGGTCGGGTATCTCGACGGGCTCGACCGTGTGGGTGAGGATGAAGGCGTCGAAGCCGACCATTGCCGGAAGGAGAACCCTCTCATCCTCGGCGACCTTAAAGGCGGCGAGGATAAGGTCAAGGGCTTCCTGGTTGTTCTCGGCGTAGAACTGGAGCCATCCGGTGTCGCGCTCGCTTATCGTGTCCTGCCAGTCGTTCCAGATGTTGATGGGAGCGCTGAGTGAGCGGTTTCCAACGGCAATGACTATAGGAAGCCTCATTCCCGCTGCTATGAAAAGTATCTCGTGCATCAAAGCGAGACCCTGGGAGGCGGTGGCGGTGAAGGTTCTAACCCCAGCGGCGCTTGCTCCAACACAGGCTGAAATAGCGGAGTGCTCGCTCTCGACCTTGATGAACTCCGCGTCAAGCTCACCATCGGCGACGAACTCACTTATCTTCTCTGGAACGAGTGTTGACGGAGTAATGGGGAAAGCGGCTATAACCTTTGGCTTGGCAAGCTTAGCCGCCCAGGCGGCCGCTTCGTTAGCTTTCATAACCTTTCTTATCGGCATCCTTACCACCTCACTTGCTCTCCCTAACCATTACGATTGCATCAACCGGGCACTCGTTGGCACATATACCACAGCCCTTACAGTAGTCGTAATCGAAGACCGGGTAGCCCTCCTCATCGAGGTAGATGGCCGGCTCGGGGCAGTAGATGTAGCAGAGGTAGCACCGCGTACACTTGTCGCGGTTGAACTCGGGCATGAAGACTCTCCAAGAACCCGTTTTGTTTATTACGCTGCTCCCCGGGATAGTGGCTATCGCTCCGGGGGTCATCTTTTCGCTATACTCCTTCGCCACCCTTTCGATGTTTTCCTTAAAGGGAGTTTCAACCATATACGTCACCTCCGGTGATACACATTAATGCTCCCGCCTTCCTTTATATGCATTGCGAAAATTAAAGGGGGTCAGCCGAACACCTCGGCCTTCTTCTTGAGTTCCTCCCACTCCCTGAGCACCCACTGCTGGAGGTTCTCAATGTCCTCCTTGGTCATGTACTTGAACCTGCCCTGGTACTTGAGGTACTCCTCGATCGGCTTGGGTTCCTTCTTTGTTGAGGGCATGTTGATCTTGTACCTGCCGTTCTCGTACTCGAAGAGCGGGAAGTAGGCCGTCTGAACGGCCAGCCTTGCCAGCTCAATGCTCTTGTCCGTTGGGGCCCTCCAGCCCGTTGGGCACGGGGCGAAGAGCTGAATGAAGCTCGCACCCGGAGTTTCCCTCGCCTTCTTGAGCTTCCTCATGAAGTCCTCGGGGAAGGCTATGCTGGCCGTTGCGGCGTAGGCTGGCTTGTGGGCTATCACTATGTCAATGACCTTCTTCTTGGGCCTCTGCTCGAGGAAGTGCTCCTTTCCTCCGGGGGTGTTGGTTGTCCAGGCACCCTGGGGGGTTGAGCTTGAGCGCTGTATTCCGGTGTTCATGTAAGCCTCGTTGTCGTACATTATGTAAAGGCCGTCGTGATTCCTCTCGAGGAATCCACTGAGGGCCTGAAGGCCGATATCGGCGGTTCCACCGTCGCCGGCCCAGCCAACGACCATAACTCCATCCTCGCCCTTGACCTTGTAGCCCTTGGCTTTTAGCGCCGCCTCGATACCTCCCATGACCGCTCCGGTGGTCTCGAAGGCGGTGTGGAAAAGTGGTGCTCCGAGGGTGGAGTAAGGCCACGGTCCAGCAATGATTGTTGAACAGCACGCGGGGATTGTGAAGATGGTTTTCTTCCCGTATGCCTTGAGCACGTACCTCAATCCGAGGGCAGCGCCACAGCCCTGGCAGGCGGTGTGGCCGGCGTAAAAGTACTCCTCTGCCGGAAGGCTAAGCCTCTTTTTAACGTTCTCAGGAATCTCCATTTTTCTCACCTCTTAAGGTGGTACCAGTCCACCTCTACATCCACCTTGCCGCTCTCCATAACCTTCTTCATATCCTCTGCTATTGCCTTGACATCGTAGGTCGTGAAGTCCCTGCCTCCAAGGCCAACGATGTAGTTCTTCATTACGGGCTTCGCGTCGGTGTTGTAGAGTGCACCCTTGGCCTCTGTGAAGAGTATGCCCTCCATTCCGAAGGAGTAGTTCCTGTCGAGGACCGCTATTCCCTCAACGCTCTTGGCTAATTCGTAGAGCTCCTCGGTCGGGAAGGGCCTGAACCAGCGGACCTTTGCCGCTCCGACTTTGTATCCCTCCTTCCTGAGAAGGTCAACGGCCTCCTTGACGGTACCCATGAGTGAGCCCATTCCCATGAAGACGAAGTCAGCATCGTCAGTCCTGTAAAGCTCTATCATCTGGCTGTAGTCCCTTCCAAAGCGCTCGCCAAACTCCTTACCGACTTCCTTGATGACCTTCTTGGCCTCCTCGTGGGCCTTGGCGAGCTTGTAGCGGAACTCGTAGTAGTCGTTCGGCGTCGCAAGGGCACCGACGGAAATCGGGTTGTCAAAGTCCGTAAGCGTGTAGAGTGGCTTTCTCGGCGGTAGGAACTCATCCACGAGCTCCTGCGGTATCATCTCGACAACGTCGTAGGTGTGGCTCAGGATGAAGGCGCTCTCGATTACCATGGCCGGCACGTTAACGGTCTCCGCAACCTTGAAGGCCATGAGAACTCCATCGTAAACCTCCTGGTTGTTCTCGGCGTAGAACTGCATCCAGCCGGTGTCCCTCTGGGCGAGTGAATCCGTCTGGTCGTCCCAGACGCTCCATGGGGGAGCCATGGCCCTGTTAACGTCAACCATGACTATCGGGAGCCTAGCACCGGCCGCCCAGTGGAGCATCTCGTGCATCAAAGCGAGACCCTGGGCTGAGGTGGCTGTGAAAGCCCTCGCACCCGTTGCGGAGGCGCCTATACAAGCAGCCATGGCGGAGTGCTCACTCTCGACGGGCACGTACTGGAGGTTCTCGACCTCGCCGTTGGCTATGAAATCGGCTATCTTCTCAATGATGCTGGTCTGGGGGGTAATCGGATAAGCGGCCACAACCTCAACGCGGGCATGCTTGGCCGCATAAGCAGCGGCATAGTTTCCGCTCAGAACCTTCTTAATCGGCTTGTACTCCATGGCCAACACCTCACTTCTCCTCTCTCTCCATGGTTATGGCTTTGGTCGGGCACTCGTTGGCGCATATACCGCAGCCCTTACAGTAGTCGTAGTCTATGCCCACGTATCCGTCCTCGCGTATGTATATTGCCGGCTCGGGGCAGAACTTCCAGCAAATGTAACACTTGACGCACTTGGAGTCGTCAACTTTGGGTATGAATGTACGCCAGTCTCCAGTAAAGTTTATTAAGGTCGTGCCAAGAGAAACCGGTGCCTCAGGGTATTCACTCTCGGTGGTGAATACCATTCTCTTGGCCTCGGCCTTTTGCTTTCCAAACAGGGTGTTCAAATGCCTCCCCTCCTTTTATCTTTAACTTATCAAGGCTTTAAAGAGAGATTAAAGCTGGAAAAGTCAGAGCTCGAAGACCTCTGTCTTCTCGAAGGCTTCCCTTGCGGCCTTGGCGTTCTTCTCACCAAGGGCTCCCGAGAAGGTCTCCTTGATCGCTGCCTCAACGCTCTCGATCTTGACGAGGCCGGTGGCCTTGGCGATTGCGCCGAGGATTGAGGTGTTTGTAATCGGCAGTCCAAGGACGTCGAGGGCTATGCCCGTAGCGTCAACGATGGCGAGCTTCTTGGGCTTTCTCTTGAGTATCTCGAGAACCTCGTCCTTGCTCTTCTCGGTGTTGACTATTACGATTCCGCCCTCCTTGAGGCCTGAGGTGACGTCAACAACCTCAAGGAGTGAGGGGTCGAGGACAACGACAACATCGGGCTCGTATATCTGGGTCTTAATCCTTATCGGCTTGTCGTCTATTCTGGTGAAGGCCGTAACTGGCGCTCCCCTCCTCTCAACACCAAAGAACGGGAAGGCCTGGACGTACTTGCCCTCGGAGAACGCTGCAGCGGCTAATATGTTGGCGGCTGTAACCGCACCCTGTCCACCTCTACCGTGAAAACGGATTTCCATCATCTTCTTTGCCCCCTAAAAGTTTTCAAGTTCTCATTGATGAAAAGCATTTATTTAGTTTTCGGTATATAAAGAAAGGCGGTTCGACAGGTGTCTTTGGGTAGAAATGAACACACCCCATGTCTGATGCATTTAGTAGGTCATGGCCATTCCACAAATGACCAATTGACAAATGTAAAATCCTCGTTCCCCCATTTCCAACCTTCTGGAAATTTTCCCGCTTGGGCAAAACACTAAAAAGCCAAGCACGGATATATTGTCTATATTGACTATATACCCGGGAGAGGGATGGGTATGGATGCGCTGTGGCTTGCGGTGGTTTCAGTGGGCTTTTACATTGCGTGGAACATAGGCGCCAACGACAGCGCGAACGCCATGGGAACCGCGGTAGGGGCGGGGGTCATCACCTTCAGACAGGCCACCCTCACGATAGCGATATTTGTCCTCATGGGTGCGTACCTCGAGGGCTACCGCGTTATGAAGACCGTTGGCAAGGGAATAGTGCCGGAGGGCTACCTAACGCTGGAGCTGGCGGCTATAGCCCTTCTTTCCGCAGGGATATGGGTAACGATAGCCACCATAAAGGGCCTCCCGGTCTCCACCACGCAGGCGATAGTGGGCGGCGTAGTTGGCGTTGGTATATCAATAGGGGCCCCCGTGAGGTGGTACACCCTCACGAAGATTGTCCTCGCGTGGGTGCTCTCTCCAGTCATTGCCGCACTCGTCTCGATAATTCTGTACAAGTTCTATGGCTTCATAATAAACCGCATAAAAAGCGTCAAGAACATTGAGCTCCTGTACAAGTGGTCGGCCGTCCTTGGAGGCTCGTACATGGCCTTCAACTTCGGGGCCAACGAGGTTGCAAACGCCACGGGCCCCCTCGTCGGCGCGGGCTTTATGGCCCCAAAGGTGGCGGGGATATTTGGGGCCTTGAGTCTGTCCCTAGGGGCTTTAACCTTCAGCTACGCCGTTATGTACACGGTTGGCAAGAAGATAACGTCCCTCGGCCCGATTTCAGCTTTTGCCGCCCAGTTCGGCTCCGCCATGGCGGTGAGTGCGGCGAACATCCTGGGCCTCCCAGTGAGCTCGAGCCAGGCCATAGTGGGCGGCGTTATCGGCGTGGGCCTCATCACCGGCCACGGGGTTGAGAAGAGCACCATTAAGGACATAGTCTTTGGATGGGTTGCAACGCCCCTAACGGCCGTCGTGATTTCGCTCGCGGTCTTCAACCTCTTCAAGATTGCGGGCCTTCTCCCGGGGCTCTAATTTCTACGCCCATCCTCGTCAGTTCCTTTATCATGCCCACCTGGATCCTCGCCCTTATCACAGTTTTCTGGCCGTACCTTACATCAAGCACGTCCCCGATTTCCCGTACGATGGAGAGAACCCTCGGAACGTCCTCCGCGTCGGCGATTATATCAAAAACCCGGAACTTCGGGAGTGTGACTATAACCCTCTCCAGGGCGTTGAAGAGCTCCCCAAGCTCCCCCTCCCTTGCGGAGACTGCCACTACCTCAAAGGGTGCCATTCTCCCCTCAGCCAGCGCCAGAAGTGCCGCCCTCTTGTCCTCCACGTCCTCGGGTGTTGTGAGGTCAATCTTGTTGAGCACCACGATTATCGGCCTGTCCATGGCCCTTAGTTCTCTTAGAACCCTGAGTGATGCCAGGAACTTTCTCTTTATTTCACTCCACGGCTCACTGACGTCGAGGACGAGTAGTATCACGTCGGCCTTCACTATCTCCTCGAGCGTCGAGTGGAAGGCCTCGACTATGAAGGGGGGCAGGTTGTCTATGAACCCCACAGTATCGGTCACGAGAACCTTCTTGTGCCCAACGCGAAAGCTCCTGGTGGTGGTATCGAGCGTGGTGAACATCTGCGCCTTCGCCTCTACCTCCTCCCTGGCGAGGGCGTTTAGGAGGGTGCTCTTGCCGGCGTTAGTGTAGCCGGCCAGGGCGAACAAGATAAAGCCCGCTTCCTCCCTGCGCTTCCTCTTGACCTCGCGGTCGGCTTTGACTCTCTCCAGCTCTTTTCTTATCTTCCCCATCCTGTAGCGGACGTGTTTGAGGTACTGCTGTGTCTGGTACTCGCCCATACCCTTGAAGCCGGCCCTGTCTCCGAGCCTTATCCTCCGGATGGCCTCCTTAACGAGTGGAATCTCATACTGGAGCTGGGCGAGCTCGACCTGGAGCTTGGCCTCCTTTGAGTGGGCGCGCTTCTCGAATATCTCAAGGACCAGCTGCCACTTGTCCATAACCTCTACCCTGAGCTCCTTCCATAGGTTGTAGGCCTGACTGGGAGTTAGGCGGTTGGCGAAGATAACCCTGTCCGGCCTGAGCTCCTCAACAAGGGTTTTGAGTTCCTCGAGCTTACCCTTGCCTATGTTGTAGCGCGGGTGCTCCTCGCGGTTCTGTTCTATTATTGTAATAACCTCGTAGCCTGCGCTGGTAAGGAGCTCCTCAAACTCCTTCTTCCGGACCCTCTCACGGGGGTCTATCCTTATGACTCCTACCGCTCTCATTGAGAGGGCATATCGGGGTGGCATATATAGGCTTTTTGCAGACTGGAAGAACATAATGTTACCTTTTTTCCCGAAGAATCGCCCTCATGTGCTTTCTCCTCCCGAAAGCCTGAACATTATCTACGGTGCATGTGCCCGTGAGGGGCAGAATGACCGCGATAGGCTTAAATAAGGTCGGTACAAATATTTTTTGAGTGATGCTAATGCCGTGGGTGCCCGTCTTTCTTCTCACCCGAACGACGTTTATAATTGACAAGGAGGCCCTCCGGGAGGATGTAAAGCGCTGGAGGATGGCCGATTTAATGGAGCTAATATCCGAATCCAAGAACGTTCTGGAGATTCTCCACGACTTCCTTAAGGATGAACCCCTAGTGCGGAAAAACACCCTGTATCTTCTGAAAGAGCTCGTGGAGAAGGGCATTATCGGAAAGGGGGAAATAGAGGAATTCCTCGATGAGATTATAAAAGCCTCTAAGGATAGGGACGAGAGGGTGGCCCTTCAGGCCGTGGAACTTCTGAATGTAATTCTGGAGAACGTTGATCTGGACGAGAATGACTACGACCGCGTTAGTCATGCTCTCATGGACGTCCTGAGCTCGGGAAGGGCAATAATAAGCGAGTACGCGGCAGAGGGGCTTGGAGTTCTGGGTTCGAAGGTACTGGCAATAGCGCGCAAGGTCGTGGGCTGGCTATTCTCCCTCATCGCAGGTTCCGATAAGCATGAGGTTCAGGGTGCGGCCATTACCGCTCTCACAGAGATGGCATCGAAGAGCTCCCATGGCTCCATAGTGTCCGAGATTTTCGCGGGAATGGCCGACCTCCTCGAGAGCGACGACAGCTACGTCCGGGAGAGGGCTATGCTCTCCCTCAACAGGATAGCAACTAGGAGGGACGCCCTGTCCGAGAGGGTCATAAAGAGAGTCCTTCCCAAGGTCAAGGCCGTGCTGAACGACGACAGACTTTCCCAGAAGGCCTCTCTTCTCCTGGCCCGCCTTGAGGCCTCGGACGAGACGGTGCCGGTGGAGGAGAGCGTGAGGAAAGCTCTCGTAGGGGCGGAGAAGTACTCGGTGGAGGACATCGAGAAACTTTTCGAGCAGGAAAAACACGAGATTGTGGCCGAAATGGCTAGAACGAATCCCGAGGCCCTTGCGAGGGTTATGGAACTCCTGAGGTCTGAAGAAAAAAGCCTCAAACTTGACGCCCTCTGGGTTCTGAGCAGGGTGGTTGACCACCTCACCCCCGATAAAGCCTACTCCGTCCTGCCAACGCTTGGCGAGCTCCTGAGGAGCAGAAACGCGTGGACGAGGACAACGGTTGCGAAGACCCTTGCCGAGATGTTCGTACTCTACCCTGGAACCTCCAAGTTCATACTCTCCCTCATTGATACCCTGTTAAACTCGAACGACCCAAACGACCTCAGGGCAGGCCTCGAAGTGCTGGCTGAGATAAACAAACGCCTCCCGGATAACAGCCTCTTCAGGGCGGGGATTATCCTCCTGGCCCCCAGACTCCTCGAACCGGCGATAAGGAAGGTCATACTTTCGTTCCTCGCGGAACAGGCGGAACACATACCCATGCTCGATGCCGAGACCCTCGAATACCTCGGGGCCTACGCCTCCAAAGCCTACTCCATGGCCTCTCCCGATGAGAGAGAGGTACTGTTAATCCTTCTCGACCTGCTCCATACTCTGAAATCCGGAGGAGAGATGCATGAGCCATGAGGAGATTATCGAAGCCCTGAGGGGCTGGCACCTGAGGGAGGTCGTGAAGCGGGCCGAGAAGCCAGAGGTATTCTCGGCTATACTGGAGGCGTTGAAAAAGCGGGACCCGGTGCTTCAAAAAAACGCTCTCTACGTTATAAAAAAGCTCGCACTGAAGGGAAAACTCCGGGGAGAGGCCGCAGAGAGGGCCGTAAAAAGCGTGATGCGCCTAATCCACTCCAAGGATGAGAGCGTGGCTCTCCAGGCGATCATGACGCTCAACACGGTACTCTCCACCACGGAACTCCCGCCAGAGACCTACCCCGAGGCGATGGAGGTTTTGATGGGCATAACCTCCTCGGGGAAGATGCTCCTCAGTGAGTACGCCGCCGAGGGGCTCGGGAACATCGGCGCGCGAATTTTAACTCTCGCACGCAGAATACTCTCGTGGGTTCTCTCCATCGTTGGGGAGGAACGGAACCCCGAGGTGAAAGCTGTGGCAATGGAGGTTCTCTCCACTATCGTGGAAAGGACGGAGAACCCGCAGATACTTGAGGAGGGTCTCAACACTGCCCTGAAACTCCTGGACGAGGAGGATTCACGCATCAGAAACATTGCCCTGGATATCGTAGACAAAGCCCTTCGGAGGGAGGGAATGCTCTCGAGGGAGGCACTCCAAAACGCTTCCGATGCCCTCGATCGTGCGGGCCAGGCTTCCCTGAAGGAGCGCGCGGATGAGCTCCTCACGAGGGAGACGAAGGTGGAAATGGAGCCCGTTGAGGTGGAGGAGCACTCGGTTGAGACCATAAAGCGCATGTTCGAGATGGAGAAGCACCCCTACGTGCTGGAGCTGGCGAGAAGGGACTATGAGGTGTTAAGGCTCGTGATGAGGATATTCCTCTCCGAAGACCTCATGACCAGGCTGGATGCCCTCTGGGTGCTTTCAAACGCGGCATCTTACGTAAAGCTCGACGATGCGCTGAAGCTCGTCCCCGTGCTTGAGGAGATGGGCCAGAGCGACAACCCGTGGATACGCTCAACCTCGATCAAGGTCTTCGGGACGCTCGCCATCAAGTACCCCTCGATAATGGAGAGGGCGGTTAACTTCGTGCTCTCGGGTCTCGACTCGGGGGAACCTTCGAGGGCCAGGGGGGCTCTTGAGCTCTTCGACTTCCTGACCTCGCGGGTTGAGAACCTCGGCCTTATGAGGACGGTGGTGGAGAAGGTCCTCCCCCTCCTGGAGAACGACGCCCTTAGGGAGGCGGTTGTGGAGTTCCTTAGAAAGCACGAAGATAGGATAGAGGGGCTCGATCCCGAACTAAAAAAGAGGGTTGCGCTCGCCCTTTCGAGGGCGGCCCTGAAGGAAAAGCTCAGGACTGGAGCCGGATGATGGCCTCGGCGAGGTCTCCCCCCGTTTCCTCGAGGGCCTTCTTTGCGGTCTCGTAGTCCACCCCTGCCTGCTCCATGACGAGCTTTATGTCCTCCTCGCTCAGGTTGAGGATTCCCCTGACCTCTTCCTTGCCCACTATCTGGTAGCTCTTCTCGCCCATGGCCGTTATAACCGTCACCTGCGGGTTGGCAATGATTATCTCCTTGTTCTCGAACCTTATCACGACCTCTTTGACGCCCTCGAGCTCATCCATCTTTATCCCGAGCTGGCGCATCATCCTCTGCATCTGCTTGGGGTTCATTCCTTTCATCGGGAACATCTTCACCACCACACCTCATTCTTTCAGCAGGGCTTTAACCTTTTCCACGGCATTTCCAATCTCTACTGCATACTGCTCTCCGCTCACCATGTCCCTCACCGTGACCCTTCCCTCGCTCAGGTCGCGTTTCCCAACGATTACGGCAACCTTCGCACCGATTGAGTTCGCGTAGTCGAGCGCTTTGCCGAGCTTTCTCCCCTGGATGTCGTACTCGGCCTTTATGCCGGCCTTCCTGATGGCCTGCGTGAGCTCGATAACGGCCCTCTTCACTTCGCGTTCCTTTCCGATGTAGGCCACGAAGACGTCGCTCCCCACCCTGAGCCCTGGAATGAGCCCCTTCCACTCGAGTATCGGGATGAGCCTCTCGATACCTATGGCGAAGCCCGTGGCAGGGGTGGGCCTTCCGCCAAAGACTTCTATGAGGTTGTCGTACCTCCCGCCGCCGCCTATCGAGCCTATTCCGAGGTCGTTGGGGGCTATGGCCTCGAAGACCACGCTCGTGTAGTAGTCAAAACCCCTGGCAATGCCGAGGTCTATCCTTATCCAGTCGGAGACACCGTAGGCGTCGAGCAAATCAACGAGCTCGTAGAGCTTCGCTATTTCGGCCTTGGCTTCCTCGCTCGTGAAGAGCTCCTCCGCCTTCGGGAGGACTTCATCGGGGCGGCCCTTTATCTCGATCAGGGTGAGAACCTTCTCAACGCCCTCATCGTTGAGTCCGAACTCTTTGAGCGAGGCTATGAAGTCCTCCTCGCTCATCTTGTCCTTCTTGTCTATAAGCCTCATCAAACCAACGTCGTCCTCGACGCCGAGCATCCTTGCGAACTCGTCGAGGAGAACGCGGTCGCCGATGTTGACGGTGAAGTTCTTCAAACCCGTCGCGAGGTAGCTCTCCACGAAGAGCGCTATTACCTCTGCGTCCGCCTCCACCCTACCGCTACCCAGGAGCTCAACGCCTGCCTGCCAGAACTCCCTCAAACGGCCGCTCTGGGGCTCCTCATAGCGGAACATGTTCGTGATGTAGTACCACTTCACGGGCTTCGGGGCCGTCTGGAAGGAGTTGACGTACAGACGAGCAACGCTAGATGTCAGGTCCGGACGGAGTGAGAGGTTCCTTCCTCCCTTGTCCTCGAAGGCGTAGAGCTGGTTGACAACTTCCTCACCGCTCCTGAGCTGGAAGAGCTTGGTATACTCGAAAGTCGGGGTGAGTATCTCCTTGAAGCCGTAGCGCTCGAATACGTCCCTGATTCTCTCAAAGACCCACCTTCTCTTCACCATGTCTTCTGGAAGAAGGTCGCGCGTTCCCTTAACCCTCGCTATTTCCTTTCCCATTATCTTCACCTGGAGGGAGAAACGGGAGCGGGCTTATAGTCTTTTTGCATGAATCAAGAAGGGAAGACAAAAGCAAAAATGGGGAATTCAAACCGGGGTGACGTGACCCCACTTCTCCAATGCTCTGGCGAGCTCCTTGTGGGTCTTCGCGTACTCGTCGAGCGGAATTCCCTGCATTATGGCATCGATTGCCTGCCTCACGGCCCTTGCACCGGCCGCCGGCCCGTCCGGGTGACCCATGGTTCCGCCGCCGAGCTGTAAAACGATGTCCTTTCCGAGGGCCTCTATGACGGGCTGGATGTTTCCTGGGTGGAGTCCACCTGAGCTCGTCGGAAAGACCGGCTTCATGTGATAGAACTTCTGCTCGAGGTGGAATACGTCGTTCTCGTCCGGCACGTAGTGGCTCTCGGTGATGACGCGCTTGTACTGTATAACGTCCCACCTGCTTCCCTCAAGTTTGCCCGCTCCAGCCGTCCCAACGTGGAGCTGGTCAACACCGATGACCCTCGCGAGCTTGGCTAGGACGAACATAGACATGCCGTGCATCGGGTTCCTGTCGAAGGCGGCGTGCATGGCCCTGTGGGCGTGGAGGGCTATGCCGTAGTCCTCAGCGAGGTCCCTTATGTAGTCGAGGACGCCCCAGCCGAGCACCACTATGTCAATCATCGCATGGGGGACGCCGTAATCTGCAAGAATCTCAAGCCGCTGCTCCATCTCAAGGATGGGTGCGGTTATGTTGGCGAACCAGGTCTTCTTCTCCCCGGTCTCGGCCTCGGCCTTTTCCATGGCCTTCGTGACGACCTCAACGCGCTTCTCGAAGCGGTTGTACCACGGGCCGGTGAGGTTCTCGTCGTCCTTGAGGTAGTCGGCGCCGCCAAGGTAGAGGTCGAGGGCCAGCTTGTAGAGCTCCTCCGGGGAGTAGCCTATCTTGGGCTTTGGAACGACACCGTAGAGCGGCCTGTCGTAGATTTCGAGCTTCTTCCTGACGCCCTCGATACCGAAGGCCGGGCCGGGGTAATCCCTGAGGAACTTCTCCGGGAGATAGAGATCCTCAAGGCGGAGCCACTCGACGCGCTTCATCCCGAAGATGTTGCCCGCGACGCTCGCTAAAAAGCCGGGCATGTTGCCCTCCTCAAAGATGTGCTCGGGATAGGCCACCCTTACAATCCAGCTGCCGTCGCCCATGTCTGTGAAGTGGTAGGCCTTGGCGGACATGTCGGCCCATCTCTCCTGCTCGTACCACCCATAAAGGGTCGTCCAGGTTCCGGTAGAGCTCTCCGCAGCAACCGCTCCAGCAGCCTGCTCGATGGTGTAGCCCTTCGCGGGAGTAACTCTAAAAACGGCCACGACGTCTCTCTTCCAGTTCGGCTCGTAGGACTTGTCAACATAGTAGTCGTATATCTTGTCAAACTTTTCGGGCATTTTTCACACCTCCTTTCCAATTAGGTTCTCCTAACTCTTAAGTCTTCCGGCTTATAGGCAAAAAATTTGGGGGTGAGGGCTTATTAAGTTTTCGAAAACTTCAGAGGGCAGATATGTGGAATAACCCCTCCATCAGCCTGCCGAATAGGTAGCTCAGGAAGGCCGCCCCGAGGCCAGTCGTGACCATCTCCACCACCTTCGTTCTTATCGAAATCCCTGAGAGCACCGATATGAGCGTCGCCACGATGGCCAGAGCCGTTCCCGCAAGGAGTATAGAGAATGGAAGCGCCACTAGGGAGGATGAGGCTAAGAAGTACGGTAGCACGGGAAACGCCACCCCCAGAATGTATGCCAGACCGGTGTACACTGCCGAGCGAACCTCGTTCTCGTTCCCATCTTCGCCGGTGAGGAGCTTCAAAAGGGCCTCGTGGTTCGATGACAGCTTCCCCGCCACTTCGCCGGCTATTTCCTCGGGCATCCCGCTCTCGCGGAGCCTTGCGAGCAGCTCCCCCCTGGCCCTCTCGGGCGAGACCTTGAAGAGAACCTCCATGCGCTTCCTCACGCTCTCGTTAACCTGCCTCTGGGAGCGCACCGAGATGAAGGCCCCTATGGCCATAGAGAGGGCCCCCGCAACTCCAACTATGAGGCCGCTTATCCCCACTATCCTGGGGGTGCTAACGTAGACGGCGGAGAGCCCGGTTACCGCACCCAAAAGCTCAACGAGACCGTCGTTCATTCCAAGAACAAAGTCCCTTATGTTCTCCGTGTGGAACCGCCTCTTTGTTTCGGCGAAGAAGTGCTCGTGCTCGAGCTCGTCGAGTATGACCTCCGAAAGGGCCCTCCTCTCCGCTTCCTCCAACTCAAAGTTCGTGAGGAACTCGAAGTACTTCTCAACGGCCGAGTTCTCCCCCATCTCGAGGAGCGAGGCAACTGCCCCCGGCCCGAGGAGTTTCCTCAGGACCCTTATCGAGAGAACCCTCAGCCTTCCGACCTTCACCCTTGGAGGGGAGGCGTTGCGTTTTGTGAGGAACTCGTGCCAGAAGCTCGCGTGCTTTGATTCTATTTTTGACAGCCTTAGAAACTCCCTCTTGAGTGTCTCATCCTTCTCTCCCTTTGCCAGCCTCGCGTAGAGGACTGAATCCTGGTATTCATCCTCATAGAATTTCTCTGCTAGTTCAACCGCCCTCATGGTAGACCCCCTTTATTAAAAAAGAAAAGGACGTTATAAATCACTCGGCGGGAGCGTAGTAGCAGCGTTTCGGGGAGATTACCTTGCCCTCTTTCTTGAGCTTCCTTATGGCCTTGTCAACCTCTTTTTTATCGAGACCCGCCAGCTCCGCTATCTCCGCAGATTTGAGAGGCCTTCCGGCATCCTTGAGGACTTTAAACACCATCTCCTCCATTAGAACCACCCGTCAGCTTAAAAAGGAATAGAAGGGAATCACTCAAGCGCGACCTCGTTCTCCCAGAGACCGTGGATGTTACAGTAGCTGAGCGCGTAGAGCTTGCCCTTCTTGGCCGTCCTGAAGAAGAAGACCGCCTTCGGTTCGGTGAGCGGGTCGGTGTGGTTGGTAAAGGCGACCCTGCCGACCATTATGGGGAAGGCCCCGTCCTCGGGATGGAAGTAGAGCTCGATCCAGGCTATGTGGTGCTCCGGGGTGTTCGGATGGGGAATCTCCTTGCCGACGCTGACCTCGACCTTGACGAGGTCGCCCTCCTTCTCGTACTCTATAACGGGAACGTGCTTCTCCCCCTTCCAGTCTCCGCTCTTTATGGTTCCGCTTATCATCTCTACCACCTCACTCAATTTTTTCAAACATGTCCTTGGGAGCACCGCAGAGCGGGCAGACCCAGTCATCCGGAAGGTCCTCAAACTTGGTTCCAGGGGCGACTCCGCTGTCCTCGTCCCCCGCGTCCTCATCGTAGATGTAGCCACAGACTATGCATTTCCACTTGGCCATTTCTTTCACCACCCTAATGTTGTTAGTTCGACCTTATAAAGTTTGCGTTCCAAACCTGCAAAATGAAAAAACGAAAGCCTCACTCGAACACCACGAACTTGTCCCTTGGGGCACCGCAGACAGGACAGTACTCCGGGGCTTCATCCACCGCGGTGTACCCGCAGACTGGGCAGATGTACACCCTCTCTATCTCTATGTCCTTTCCGCTCTCCGCTGTCTCCTTGGCCTTCTTGTAGAGCTCGGCGTGTATCTTCTCTGCCTCAAGGGCGTAGCGGGTCGTCCTAACCGCGTCCTTCTCACCCTGGAAGTCGGCGGCGTTGTTGTAAACCGGGTACATCTCCTCGACCTCGAAGGTCTCGCCCTCTATCCCCATCTGCAGGTTCTCTGGAGTCTTACCAAGCTTGCCGAGGGCTATGAAGTGGTTCTTGGCATGGACAAACTCGGCGTGCGCTATAGCCCTGAATAGTTTGGCTATGTTGTGGAATCCTTCTTTCTCAGCCTTCTCAGCGAAGATGAGGTACCTCATATGGGCCATACTCTCCCCAGCAAAGGCATCCTCCAGAAACTTCCTTGTCATTGCCCTCTTAACACCCATGCTATCACCTTCGAAAATTTTCAAAATAGTATGGGTATCCATGTATAAAAGGGTTTTCTAAACCTCAGGTTCATGCTCGTTATTAGAACCCCTGAGGAGGTACTCCACCACGTAGCGGCCGTGCTCAAACTCGTCCTCTTCCGCCTCAAGAACCTTCACTGGCTCGAGCTTAAGCCCTGAGTCCATTGCCTCCCACGTGATGTCCTCAAAGTAGTCGTATAGGCCGCAGGTCGCGCAGAAAGAGCCTTCAAACTCGATAACGACCCTCCCTCCTCCTGCCTCGACGATCCTCGCCTGTGCCTCGCTCCCGTGAAGCCTGTTGAATTCTTTAATTACATAATTAAGCTTTTCCATAGTTCAGTCCCCGCCTATGTAGTCGAGGGTTTCCTCCACGAAGTCCTCAAACGCTTCCTCATCAATCTCCTCCAGCTTCAGCTCGAACTCCCTTCCAAGGCTCCACCTCACGGCCACATCTCCAAGATCCGTCTCCGCGAGAACAAGTCCAAAGGGCATGTCCCCGGCCCAGTGGTGTTTGGAAAACCTAACGTTAAACCCCTCCCTCTCAAGGGCGGATAGTATCTTCCTGTAGGCCCCAAGGGGCCCCTCTGAGGTTTTGGCCAGTCCAACGTACGGCATCCCCTCACCTCCAAGTATAGTTTGATATCAAAACTTAAAAGGTTTTCTTAATAGAAGTATATCCACGATAGAAAAACTTAAATTGGAAAACAGCCAAACCACCGAGGGTGAACGGCATGGGGCTCCTCGAGGTAAGGGTTCGGGATGAGGAGGGCAACGAGCTCACACTGGGGGAGGTTATCTCAGGGAGATGGACGGTTCTCTACGTCTACCCAAAGGACAACACGCCCGGCTGCACGACGGAGGCGAAGGAGTTCACGGAGCTCCTCCCCGAGTTCGAGAGGCTCGGCTTTCAGGTTATTGGGGTTTCCAGGGACTCCGTGAAGAGCCACCACAACTTTAAGGAGAGGCATGGACTCAGGGTAAAGCTCCTCAGTGACCCCAATGCGGAGCTTATCAAAGCACTTGGGGCTTGGGGCAGGAAGAAGCGTTACGGCAGGGAGTACGAGGGAGTTATAAGGAGCACATTCATCATCAGCCCCGAAGGTGAAATCGTCTGGAAGAAGCTCAACGTCAGGGCGAAGGGGCACGCGGCTAGGGTTCTTGAGGAAGCGAAACGCGTGGTGGAAACTTAGCACGATGGGCACTCAAAGGGGTTGGGGCATGGGTTCCGGTGTGGAGCTTCGCGTCTGCACCTTCAACCTGCACGGAAAGCAGGAGAACGACGATGTTAGGTTCCTTCGCATAGTGGATATGCTCCCGGGGTTCAAGCCCGACCTCTGCGCCCTCCAGGAGGCGATAGAGGACGGTGAAAGAAACATGGCGGAGGGACTCGCGGAACTGCTCGAAGAGAAAAAGGGGGAGAAATACCAGGGTCACCCCGTCGGGACAGACCTTTTCTACGGGGAATACCCCGAGGGAGTTGCAGTTCTCTCAAGGCACCCCTTCATAAACAGATGGGCGGTGGACTTGACCGAGGTTCCCGTGCCCCCGCTCCTCCCGAGGAGGGCCGCGGTTGTAAAGGTCGCGATAAAAGGAAAACCACTCATTTTCGCCTCCGTCCACCTCGACCATCACGAGAACCTTCACCTGCCCTTGGGCTCTTGAGGGGGGAGGGGCTTTCTCGATGCCTACCACGCTCTCAACGATGACCCGGGCCACACCTTCCCCGCGGAAGAGCCGAAAATGAGGATAGACTACGTAATGGCGAAGGGCAACGTCGAGGTAACCTCCTCCAGAAGGATAATGGGGACGAAGGGGCTTAGCGACCATCTTGGGGTTTATGCAGCCCCCAAATGGGAAAGTAGTACTCTACTTCTCAAACACGTAGAAGTACCTCTCCAGACTCTTGTGAACCCTCTGGTAGTATTTGCCCACGAGATTAAAGCCCACTCTTTCCGCTTCTTCCTCCCCGTCAAAGTCCGTTGGAAAAGCTATCGCCAGCCTCCCGCCTTCCATGAGAACGCTGTACATACTCTTCAGGGCCTTTCTGTAGAGCTCGCCCCTCTCCCTTCCGGCCAGGGTCGCGGATGTGCCGTAGGGAGGGTCGGTCGCTATCGCCTCGAACCTCTTTCCCGGAAAGAGTTCCTCAAGCCTCGTGGCATCGCCGAGTTTCAGGGTGTAATCCTCGATCCCGTAGTGTCTGAGGTTCATTTCGGCCCCTTCCACCATCTCGGACTTTATGTCAACGCCGTAGACCTTCAGGCCGAGCAGACCTGCCTCCATCAAAACCCCACCGGCGCCCATGAATGGGTCGAGGATCTCCTTTCTCGCTTTCGTCAGGTTCACCAGCGCCCTTGAAACCCTCGGATGAAGGGAAATCGGCCTAAAGAAGGGCCTGTGGTGGGCCTTTCTTCTCTCGAAGTCCTTGGGGCTGAAATAGTGGAACCTTATTCCCGCGTAGAGCTTCTCGCCGCAGTAAACTCTAACCAGCGTGTCGGGCCTTGAGAGGTTCACCCTGAAGCCCTGGGAGTATATGACCGCACCGAGCTTCCTCGGAAGGTCGAGGACGCCGTGTCTGCAGTTTGCCATGGTCTCGGTGTCGACTTTGAATTTGCCTTTAATCGGCCACTCGACTTCCCCCGCCCTCTCCAAAAGCTCCTCGACTGAATCCGCCTCGATTATCAGTTTTCCGTACTCGTGGGCCAGGCCGAGTCTGTCTAGGTATGGGAAGGCCTCTTCTCCCGCGTCGAGCTTCAGGAGCAGGTAGTCCCGGCCAGCGATCCCTCCACCTGCCAGCTCCAGCATGGCCTTAACTTCGTCCCTTGCCATCTCCCTGAGGTTTCCGAGTATCTCCACGTAGAGCATGGTGTGGGGTTATGGCTCCCCGTTAAAAACGTTTGCCCGCGGTCAGTGCCATATACATGTAATAACCTAACGGTTCCACACAACCCCTGGTAAAAAGAGGGTTCAGTGGTGGCAGCCGCCCATGTGGTGCATCCTGTGGTGGGAGTGCCCAACACTAACGTACTTCCCGGGGTTCGCCTCGAACTCGGCCCTACACCCCAGCAAACGGAAGTATTAAACCTTCCCACCGTACTCGAGCCTAAAACCAGCGTTCTCGCTAACTTCCGTCCCGCGGACGATGCCGGTATGTATTCAACCCACCTCCACCTCGTAACCATACTTCTTGATGGCTTTAATCACATCCTCCAGCCTCGTTTTTCCGGGGTCGAAGTCAACCACGGCCGTTTTGGTTTCGAGGTCGGCCCTTCCATCAGCCCCAGCACTCTTTATGGCCTTCTCTATCCTCATGACACAGTGCCCACAACTCATGTTGGGTATCTTCAAAACAACCCTCATAACATCACCGGTGGAACATCAACGGGAGGGTTTATGGGGCTTATTCTTTCCAGAATGTAAAGAGAAAATGCGGAACAATTGAGAAATCGAAATCAGAGGGAGTCAATGATTGCAATAACCCTCTTCTCCATGGGCTTCATCAGCTCAGCCACCCTTTCTCCGGCTATCCTCCAGGCGACGCTCGGCAAAGTAACGCCCAGGTAGTTCCCATCTTCCCTTCTGTAACCGAAGCCCGTGCACGGGAGAAGGGCGCCTATGTTAGCGTCAATCTTGACGAGCTCCGCCACCAGTTCTTTGTCACATATGAAGAGGACGTGGTAATCTGCGATAATTCCATCCTCGCGCTCCACTATCGCCACGGGTATCCTCTCCCCTATCAGAAGGAATCCTGCCTCCTCAAGCCTCTTCTTGAAGCGCTCCCAGATGAAGTCGAGATCCTCCTCAAAGCGCCGGACGTAGTAGAAACTCACCCCTGTCACCTCCGCATCCCAGATGTCTCGACCATTATGCACCTTCCAAAGCTGTACTCAACCCCTTCTCCATCAAGCAACCTCGCTATCTCATCGCTCTCCGCTCCGGGCTGGAACCAGAGCCGTTTAAAACCAGCTTCAACGGCTTCCTTTGCCACGTTAAGACCTGCTTTTGGGGGAACGACAAAGACGATGACATCCACGTCCCCTGGAAGTTCCTTAACATCCCTGTAACACTTGAGGCCTTCAATTTCCTCGTGCTTGGGATTAACGGGCAGAACCTCGAAGCCCTTTCCCAAAAGATCCCTCAGGATGATATTCCCGTATTTGTCCGGATTCGGACTCGCCCCGACGATGGCTATCTTTCTAACCTCCTTCACATTCATTTTCTTCACCGAGCTTGAATATGTTTTCACCCTTTTATACATTACTGGGCAAAAGTGGGTATCATTCTTCGACTAAGAAAAGCTCCCCGAGCCTTTCCGCATCTCCCTCATCAACTAAATATGTTCCGGCGTCCAGAAACAGCAGAACACCCTCTTCTCTGGTGGCCTCCTCCACCATCTCCTGAACCTTTTTCACCTCAAAGGCTCCCTCAACAACGGCGATAATCTTGCCGTTGTAGAAAACCGCTGTTGTTGGGATTCCCCCTATCCCTACCATCCGGTGGAGCTCTGAAAAAAGGGCCGAGTTCCTTTCGTTGCCCTCCAGCTCGTAATACACAAGGGCGTCCCCACCGTAGGCTCCCATTATCCTCTCTCGCATCCTCCTGCAAACGGGACACCAGTGGGCCCCATACATGTAGAACCTGAGCTTGGAAGGATCGAAATCCATACGCGCCACCTTCTACACCACCACGTGAAAGAAAAGTGAAAAAATCAGGAAGCGCTTCTGGAGCGAGCCTTCTTTGGCCTCATTGAGGGTTCCTTCCCGTAGGCCCTCAGCACGAGGTAGAGTGCAACTATCAAATATCCGAACTGGACTATCACCCTCCCCCACTCCATACTGGTAGAGTAGCCGAAGAGCACCGCAAAGACCGAGCCCACAGCCCCATTGTGGTGCCACAGGCTGTCACTTGGAATTCCAAGATCGTAGGCGGTCTCCTCAAGCACCCCAAGGCTGAAACCCTCTTCCTCGCCCCACTCTATGAGCTCGTGAGTTCCGTATCCGGCCAAACCGGCCGCCACGAATACGAGCAGTATCGAACTGTAGTAGAAGAACTTCCTGAGGTTTATCCTCATGCCGACCCCGTAGATGAGGTACGCCAGCAAGAGGGCACCCGCCAGGCCGGCCGCGAGACCAAGGAGCGTTCCGCCGGGGCTCTGAGTCATGAAGGGCGTGAGGAAGAGCACCGTTTCAAGCCCCTCCCTGAAGACGACTATAAACGTAAAGCCTATGAGGGCGAGTGGAGCTATCGTCTGGCTGACTTTGCTTTCTATTTCCGCCTTGATGTTCCTTCCCTTGGTCGCCATCCAGTAGATCATGCTCGTGAGGACTATAACGGCCAGATAAGACGCTATCCCTTCAAAGAGCTCCTTCTCACCTAACCCACCGTAGAACTTCAGTATACCGATTCCAAGAAGGGCGCTGACACCAATCGAAAGAGCCGTCCCTATCCACACGTCCTTTATCTGCCTCTCCCTCCCGGTTCTGCGCAGGTAAGCGATTATTATGGCCACGATTATCGCCGCCTCCAGGGCCTCCCTGAAGGTTATGAGGAAAGCGCCAACGCTCATGGGTTCACCTCCAAATTTGTTAGGACAGTCTAAAATTAGTTGGCCCACTTATGAGTTTTATTTTTGCCAAATTGAAACTTCGAACCGGACTGTGAGAATTTACCAAAATTAACTTGATATGACAGGCGTCAAACCTTTAAGGTTCGAACATTGGAACGAGTACAAGCGAAATCCGCACTAGATACACGCCTTTGGGAAGTACACAGCCCTGGGCACTTCAATGTGGAATGCGAGGACTCCAATAGATTTTCAAACTTGAAAGCAGACCCTTAGAAAAGTCAGGTTTTTGAAATATGAGGACAAAAACGAAAACGGCAGAGGAAATCAAAGTTTCCCGACAAGGTCGAGGCTGACCTCCAGAGCCTCCTTACCCGGCTCCCAGCTCGCGGGACAGACCTGGCCGGGGTGCTCGCGGACGTACTTGGAAGCCCTGAGCCTCCTCAGGATTTCCTTCGCGCTCCTGCCTATGCTGAGGTCGTGCATCTCCATGTGGACAACCTTCCCGTCCGGGTCTATTATGAACGTCGCCCTCCAGGAGACGCCCTCCTCCTCGATGTAGGTGCCGAAGAGCCTGCTTACCTTCCCGGCTGGATCCGCCAGCATCGGGTACTTTATCTTCCTTATGCCCGGGGATGAATCGTGCCAGGCCTTGTGAACGTAGGCAGTATCGGTTGAGACGCTTATTATCTCCGCACCTTCCTTCTTGAATTCCTCGTAGTAGTCGGCCAGCTCCTCAAGCTCCGTGGGGCAGACAAAGGTGAAGTCCGCCGGGTAGAAGGCTAAAACGACCCACTTGCCCCTGTAGTCAGAAAACCTCAGCTTTCCGATGTCGTCCTTCTCCGGGAAGTAGGCATCGGCCTCAAAGTCCGGAACCACTTCTCCAACCTTGACCATGGGTTTCACCTCACATTTTATTAGACCTCCCTAATTTAAAAAGGTTGTTCTAACAAAATGAGAAGTTTTGAATTTAGAATGCTTTCACTTTGAAAGTCAAATTTAAATAACTCACAAGATAAACCTAGTTCGGTGATAACATGAAGGTTAAGACAATTCTCGGAACGGCAAGAGAGGGGAGGAAGAGCGAGAGGGTGGCAAGGTATCTAACTAAAAAGGCCTCCGAGCTCGGCTGGGAGGCAGAACTGATAGACGTCAAGGATTACCCCCTCTGCTACACCCACCGCTGGAAAATAACTCCCGAGATGGAGCGTTATAGAGCAAAAATCTTCGAGGCCGATGCCCTCATCATAGTGGCCCCGGAGTACAACGGGAGTTATCCTGGCGAGCTTAAGATACTCCTCGACACGATATTCGATGAGTACGAGGCCCTTCCAGTTGAGATAGTGGCCGTCTCATCAGTTACCGGGGGAGTAAGGCTCCTCCAGGAGCTTAGATTGGCGGCCGTAAACTACCGCATGCTTCCCGTTGGGCAGGTGCTGTTCTACAAAGTTGATGAGCTCTTTGAGGGCGATGAGCTGAGGGACAAGAAGTACAAGGAGAGGGTTGAGAGACTCCTCAAGACTCTCGAGAAGTACGCGAGGGCGTTGAAGCCGATAAGGGACGAGGTAAGGGAGAGGCTGAAGGAAAAAGAAGAGCACCTTTGACGTCTTTTTGATAGATTAGCATTAGCTCCAGAGAATAGAAGAATAGACAGCAGAAAAGAAAAAGGCCCATCACGGGCCGAATATCTTCTCCACCTCTTCCGCATCGGGAGCGGCGAAGGTCGAGAAGTCTATCTCCGCCTGGCTGGTTATTATGGTCGTTGACCTTATGTCTATGATGCCGTCAGCGCCGAGGAGCTTGAAGGCTATGACCCTAACCCTCTCGCCGTTCTGCGGGTTCCTTCCCGTGTAGACCTCCACAAAGGTTCTGTCGAGGTAGTTAACGGCTATCCTGTTCGTGTTTAGCTTTCCTTTCTCTCCACCGATGCCCGGGTCGTCGAGCGCTATCATGGTGTTGCCCTTTGAGTCCGTTACCGCGTAGACGGTGATTACCGTGTCCTTGTCTCCAAGCTTATCCCACTGGACGGGGACTACCGGGATGAAGGGCCCGTTTCCAAAGGTTATGTTTATCATCCTGGCCTCTGGAATTTCATCGAAGGGCCATTCTCCGAATTTGTCGTCGAAGATTGCCCTGAGGGGCGGGCTCGTTGGCGGGAAGTTCCCGCTCTCTTCCCAGTCTTTTGTGCCCGTGTCTGTCCTCTGGGCGTTTTCAAAGGCTCCCTTCAGGAGCTCGCTCACCTTAGTTGGGGTTTTAGCAGATACCTTCGTAACCTCTCCCTTGACCGTGAGGCTGACGAGCTGTTCGGCCAGCTGTTTAAGGTCCGCCTTCATGGCGAAACCGGTTATAGTGTACTCTCCGGGCCTGAGGTAGGACTCCTCGAGGGAAGCCGCTTCGATTGTGCTCTCGTTCGAGGGTTGGAGGATTATTGGCATCATGGCGCTCGTTTGGCCGCAGTCCAGTGTGAACTCGATCTCCTGCTCGGGAATAGGCTGGAGAGGGGCGATGGTGGGGCCATTCAGCGGTCTGTAGCAGAAACCTCCACCTAGGGGATCCGTCTCCGCAACCACATCACCAAACCCGCCGATTGGGGGTATGAGATAGGTTCCGTTCTCGTCCGGGTGGATTCTGGCTATTTCTTTGCCTGTTTCAGGGTCTATGAGGACGAGCGATATCTCCTTGCTCCCACCGATTAGGGTAAGCTCTGTCCCGTTCTCGGGGACGCCGATCTTGACCGCTCCTATCTGTCCCGCTCCGACAGTTCTTCCGCCTTCGCGAATTCTCGTTAAGGCACTCCCCGTGCCGGCGTGGTATATCTCAAGGTCTCCCTCGCTGTAGCCCTTAACGGCGGCCATTCTTTCAACCATCCCCCTGCGGTCCAACTTCTTCACCTCGCCGTTCGAGACGTAGAAGAACGAACCGTCTTCCCGGTAGAACGGCTCTATCGGCTCGCCGGTGGTGGCGTTCTCCCAGTAGGCTGTTTCGACGGCGCTAACTTCCACGAGGGCCCTTAGGTTGAGAACCTCATGGTACTTGAGCTGCGCCACTTCCTGGAGTATGGCTACCCTGGCCTTGGCGTCATCTTCTTTCTCCACGGCCTTCAGCATGACTGCAGCGCTCTCTTCCCAGCCGCTTATCTCGGGGCTTTCAAGCCCGAAGTCCAGCTTTTCGAGCTTCTCCTTGGCATCGGCTATCTCTTTGTCGTAGGTATCTATGAGGGCGCTAAGCTCCGCCTCGTCCGCTTCCCAGTCGTACTGAGGAGGAAGGGGCGTGGGTATCGTGTTGAACGAAGAGGTCTCGCTTATGGGAAGTGAGACAACTCCCAGTTGCCCGTCCTCTATGAAAGCGGTCGCCCTGAGCCCAACGGTTCCATCGGTGTTTAGAACCTTGAAGGCGATTACCTTGAGCTCCTTGCCTGTCTGAGGGTTCCTGCCGGTGTAGACTTCGAGGAATACCCTATCGAGGTAATCCGCTGCAAGTCTCCTGGTGCTTGGGGCCATGGATGCAAACCTCGGCTCGACCTCTCCGAGTTCAGCGTCTTTAACTCCGGGATCGCCGAGTATCACGGTGGTTCTGCCCTTCGTGTCGGTTATGGCGTAAACAATTACCTCAGAGCCAGCCTCTTTGGCCTTCTCCACCGGAAGGGGAATGAACGGCCCGTTTCCAAAGGTGATGTTGACAACCCTTGCGTCCGGGAGCTCGCCGAATGGCTTCTCGCCGAACTTGTCCATGAATATTCCGTCGAGGAGGGGGCTTATGGTACACGAGCAGAGCTCGCTTGGGGTCTGCATCGAGGCCTTCAAGGAAGAGTCCGTTATGGCGCTCTGGAAGGCATCGAGGGCCCTCTTCGCATCCTTTGCCTCGAAGTGAGTGCTTCCAACTGCCATGTTCAGGTTGACGAGCTGCTCGGCCAGCTGTTTGAGGTCGGCCTTCATTGAAAGTGCCGTAATTGTGTACTGGCCTGGCATGAGGTAGAGGTCTTCCATCGGGGTGGGGTCATAGGGTCCTGTATCGCTATCGGTCGGCTCAAAGACAAAGGGTGCTATCTGCGCGTTCAAATTGCATATCGCCTGGTCTATGTCAAGGGGTTCGTCCTGGACGTCCAGGAGGTCAAGGTAGTTGTTGTCTGGAGGTAGAAGTCTGTAACAGAAGCCGTCGTCCGCTATTCCAAGGAGGGTAGTGTTTATCGGCGGAACCGTGTAAACTCCACTTTCGTCCGGGGCTACCTGCATAACCGTCTCACCAGTGCTGGGGTCCACCATCTTTAAAACTCCGAAGCCCCCAGCAGGGGCCTTTATCTTCATGCCGCTCTTGGCGTGGAGCTTTATTGAAGGATAGACCTGGCCCGCTCCAACCGTCCTTCCGCCCTCACGGATAGCCACCAAAGCGCTTCCGGTGCCGACGTGGTATATCTCAAGGCCCTCTATCTGGTAGCCTTTAACCGCCATCATCTTCTCGACCATCGCCTCGCGGCCCAGCTTCGATATCTCACCGTTTGAGACGTAGAAAAACTCGCCGCGCATGTTGTAGAAGTCCGTTATCGGCTCTCCATTGCTGGCGTTCTCCCAGTAGGAGGTTTCAACGGCACCCACTCCTACGAGCGACCTCATGTTCAGGGCCTCGTAGTACTTTAACTCTGCCAAGTTCTGAAGGATGTAGACCCTCTTCTCAACGTCGCTCTCGTTGGCGGCCATCTCCGAGAGAACCTGAGCGGATTTCTCCCAGTTCCGGATTTCGAGGCTTTTAAGCTCAAGGCCGAGCTTTTCAAGTTTTTCCTTCGCGCCGGCTATCTCCTTGTCGTAGAGCTCAATTAACCCATCGAGCTTCTCCTCATCGGCCCCCCAGTCGGGCTGGAGGTTAGTCTCCGTTGGGGCGTTCGTGGTTGTCTCTTTGGGCGTTGTAGTTGTGGTCTCCTTTGGCGTTGTCGTAGTGGTTGTGGGGTTGGTGGGCGTTGTCGTGGTTGTTTCTTTGGGAGTCGTGTTCGTTCCTGTTGAGTTTCCCTGGTCAATACACCCTGAAATGAACGCGCCGAGCATCACGACGCTTAAAAGCAGGGCAAAGCCTGCAAGTTTTTTCGTTTTCATCGTTAAAACCTTCTTTCAGTCACGAAGCGGCAAAAAATCAAGAAGAAACATCAAGTGACCTATAGAGATAGTTAGTCGAAGGGGTTATTAACACTATCGGTTGCATATCAAAACGAGTTAAGCATTTTAGCTTTCGTTTCTCAGCGCCACTAGGAGCGTGAAAGCCATTACCAGCGCTATCTCGTAGGTCTCTCCGAGGGCCACTGAGGGCCACTCGATGAAAGTTCCAAACAGGGCAAGCAGAAAGATTAGAATGGATCCGTATCGGATTTCCCTCCTCTCGCTTCCAGCACCGTAGACCAGTGCCCCGAGGAAGAACTGGACGAAGAAGTAGGTCGAGACGAAAACGTGGGGCCTCGTTCCCCCGTGGAAAATCCCGATGAGGGCCAGAAATATCGCCGAGATGCTGGCGTAGGCCCCGCCAACCGTCTGAAGCTTATTTTTAGCAGTCAGGATCAGATAGAGGGCAAAGGTGAAGACGAAGAAAGACGTAACTATCAGTCCATAGTTGTATATCCACGGTGCAGTTGCCTTCGACGGGTCGCCGAGGTCGCTGAGAGCATTACTGAAGAAGGAGAACCACCCGTTTCTGCTTATACTCCACGCGACGAAGAGCCAGTAGACTATCCCTGCGGTTATCCCTGCGCACTTCAGCCACGTTAGGGGTATTCTCTCACCCTGTTTTTCCAAAATAGCCGTCATCGAACTTCGCCTTGAGGTGGCTGTAGTCGCAGAAGGGCTTGTTCTTTGAGTTGCCACACCTGCACAGGGTCATGCGGTTCCGGGCCTCGTAGGTGTAGCCGTCCGCAGACACTACCGGCACCCCTCCGCGCACCCATATGGGGCCACTCACCTTGTATTGGGGATCCTCTATCAGGCGGAGGGATGGCTTTAACTCTGGCTCGAGCGGCTTTCCCTCCTTGTCCTGCACCACAAGCCGCCCGGAGGGGCACTTTTGAGCCTCATCAATCGCTATCCTCATCTTCTCCGGGTCGTCCGACTCTTCCACGAGCTTCCACGTGCCTCCGGCCCTGTAGCAGAAGCGGGCTGCCGCACAGAGCTCCTTCGCGTCGGTCAGGTCGATTCCGGGCCCCTCGTACCTCCTCGCCATCTCAATGTAGCCAACCCTACGGGCCGTCTCCGTCCCATCAAAGCCTACCCTCGCGTGGGTGCCATCACAGAAGGGCTTGTTCCCGGAATGCCCGCAGCGGCAGAGGGCGTAGACGCTCCCCACCTCGAACTCGTCCTCCTCGCGCCACTCGATGGGGTTACCGTCATCGCCGATGATTATGACTGCCCTCGCGAGCGGGAGCCCATAGACCATGTACGGGCCGTCTTTAGAAACAACGATCTTCTTTTCCAACTCTAGACCTCCACGGAGAGTATGTTCTCATCGTATTTATGTCTTCCGCGCTTTTGGCCATTTCTGGCCAGAAATGTTTATAGGGCCTCAGGAAGAGTTAGAATCAGTGAAAAATATGATTTTGAAGCTTTCCATCATTGGAGTGGGTATTTCACTGGGCCTGTTCCTCAGGGGGACGACCCTACCCGCCGTAGGCATCCTCCTGGCGAGCCTCCTCGGCCTCTACTTTGTCCTGGGTAGCACTGCCCCAAGGACCGAGGTTCCCTGCGATCCGCGCGAGGACATGAGCACATACAACCCTAAGCTCCTTTGATCAGTATTCCGGTTTTTGATAGACGGAGCGGAGCATGAGTTCCTCAACCCTAACCTCAGGTGGGAGCTTTAGGAGAGGGCGGAGTGCCTCGGCAACTTCCTCCGGCTTGAGGAAGCCGTGCTCCTTTGGCTTTCCCGGCCTGCTCCCCGCGAAGTACGTGTCCACAGCCCCAGGCCTGAGCTCCAGGAAGCGAACCTCCGGATTCTCCAGCTGGAAAGTCCGGACTAAAGCTCTCGCCGCCCACTTCGTGGCCACGTAGGCTCCGCCATCCGGGAAGACCCTTGCCGAAACGTCCGAAGTTATCGCTACAACAATCCCCTTCCTCTCCTTCAGGCTCGGGAGAAATGCCTTAATCGTCCTCCAGAGGCCTAGAGTGTTCACCTGGAGCATTCTCTCAAAGTCTTCATCCCTTATCTCCTCAAGCCTGCCGAAGTAGCCAACGCCGGCGTTCGCAACGACCAGGTCAACCCCACCAAAGCGTTGGAGAACCCTGCTGGCAAAGTTATCAACGCTCTCTGGCTTTGAGACATCAAGGTGCTGGTAGAAGACCTCTGTTTCCAAGCCTTCAGCGAGCTTTTCCAGCTCTTCGACGTTCCTGGCTCCCAGGACGAGGGAGTAGCCTTCCTCAGCCAGCATCTCCGCTATCGCCCTGCCTATTCCCCGTGATGAACCGGTAACAACTGCAACCTTCATGAAAACACCCTCCCCGTTTTCCCGCGAGTACTTAAAAGGGATGCGGAAGGAAAAGAGAAAAATCAAAGGAGCTCCTTCATTGCCTCATATCCCAACTCAAATGCCTTTACGTTGGCCTCCACAGCCTTCTCGGGCACGCTGGCCTTCACCGCTTCGAGCATCGTCTCTTTGTCTATTGGAAAGTCTGGAAGGGCCGTTAGGGCACCGACAAGGACGACGTTCTGGGCGAGGGCAGTTCCTGCTTCTTCAGCCAGCTTGAGTGCATCTATTTCATAGAGCTTTGCACCAGATTTCTTTATGTTCCCCACTATCTCTTCGTAGGTCACGTACTCCTCTATCTTGCCCTTCACGAAGTTTTCCGTCTCGTAGGGGTGGTGGATGAGGCGCGTGTTGGTTATGACCGTCCCGCCGGGCTTGAGGAAGTAGACGTAGCGAAGGGCCTCCATCGGCTCGAGGGCCAGAATCACGTCCGCCTCACCGTAGGGAATTAGCGGTGAGAGGCCTTTCCCTATGCGCTGGTGGACTATGACCGAGCCGCTCCTCTGGGAGAGGCCGTGGAGTTCCCCGCTCACCACGTGGAGTCCCTTCCTCGCGCAGGCCTCGCCGACTATGTTGGACATGAGCACTATTCCCTGCCCGCCGACGCCGCAGTAGATGACGTTCATGGCTTTTCCCTCCTGAGCACTATCTGCTCAAGCTCGCGGTAGTCCTCTATCGTCACGTAGGGCTTGTCTTCGCCGCCGTAGAGGATTGCCGTCGAGTGAATGGCGTTGTGAGGACACAGCTGGGCGCAGACGCCGCAGCCGACGCAGACCTCCGGCAGAATCTTCGCCTTTAAATCATTCTCGTCTATGACTATTGCTGGACACCCAAAGTCCCTTATGCAGTTATAGGCCCTTTCGCAGGCGTCTTTGTCAACGAAGTAGGGGACGATCTTTCCTCCCGCCCTTCTGTATTCGCGGAAGTGGTAGAGGGCGCACTCTCCCCGCGATATGACCACGGAGAGGCCGTCGTACTTCAGAGCTTCTCTGAGCTTGCCTATGTTCTTCCTCGCCTGGAAAGAATCCACAACCACTATCTTCTCGACGCCTAACCCACGGAGCACGCTCTCTATGTCTATGCGCTTCTCGTAGGGGTTCACCTTCTTCGGACTGCCGGGGTGGGCCTGCTGGCCGGTCATAGCCGTTACAGCGTTGTCGAGGATTACAAGAGTCATTTTTGCGTTGTTGTGGATGGCGTTGACTATTCCCGGAAGGGCGGCGTGGAAGAAGGTCGAATCGCCTACAAGCGCCACCACCCTCTCCTGGGCAGAATGCTGAACGCCGTGAGCTATTCCGAGGGAAGCACCCATCGCTAGGAGAGAATCAGTCCAGCCGATGTGCTCTAAAGCCAGCATCGAGTAGCACCCGATGTCGTTGGCCAAGTAGTAGTTCTCAGGCCTGCCCATCGCCCTCCTGAGAGCCCAGAAGGTCGCTCTATGCGGACAGCCGGCGCAGAAGGTTGGCATCCTCGGCGGGGCCTCCTTTGCAAGCTCCCACATTCTCTTGAAGTGCCCCTCGTAGTCAAAGGGGAGCTCCTTTCCGAGAACCTCTGCGAGAACCTTGATGACAATGGGAACGTTGTACTCTAGCATCTCAGGGAAGTGGCCGCTCTTCTTGCCTATAATCTCGATGTTTGGATTCCTCTCCTTGGCAATCTGCCTCACGAAGCCCTCTATGTAGGGGAACAGCTCTTCAACCACCACTACCTTATCAAGGCCCTCCATGAAGTCCCCAATGAGCTTCTCCGGGATCGGGTTGAGGACTCCGAGCTTGAGGACGTAGGCCTCTCCTCCGAGCTTCTGGAGGCTCTCAAGGACGTAAGAGTAGGCAACTCCGGAGGTGATGATGCCGATTCCCTTCGCCTCTTCGGGCTTTGCCTCCTTCGCTTCCTTGCCGTCGAAGTACTCCACACGGTTCAGAGCCAAGAACTCGGGGTCTTCCTTCATCTTCGCTATCTTCTCCAGAAGCTCCGCTTTGAACTTCCTCGCGAGCGAACCCACGGTCGCGTAGCTCCTCCGGTTCTCCTTCCACGAGAGCCTGTCGAAGGGCGTCCTCTCGAGCTTTCCGACCTTTACAAGGCCGCTCTGGTGGTTCACCCTCGTCGTGGTTCTGACCAGAACGACGCTGCCGTACTTTTCACTCAGCTCGAAGGCCTTCTTTACCATCTCGTAGGCTTCTTGGGGGTTGGAGGGCTCGAGCATCGGGAGGTAGGCGGTGTATCCGAACCACCTGCCATCCTGCTCCGACTGGGAGGAGTGCGCATAGGGGTCGTCCGCTATAACCACCACGAGCCCGCCTTTAACGCCGGTGTATGCGAGCGAGTAGAGGGTATCCGATGCCACGTTTCCGCCAACGCTCTTCATTGAAGTGAATCCCCTGAGGCCGACGAAGGCGGCTCCGGCAGCTGTCTCAAGGGCAACCTTCTCGTTGGCGGCTATCTCAACAACAAGGTCGTCTCGGTAGTGGGAGACCCTGTCGAAGGTATCTAGGATTTCCGTCTGGGGCGAACCCGGATAGAAGGCGGTCACCTTCACGTCCGCCTCGAGGGCGGCCCTGACGATCGCTTCGTTGGTCAGCATATACCCCGTGTGGGGCTCCTCTTTCAGAACCTCTTTAAGGGACATGGAAACACCATATAGTTTAGGAAGCGAACCTATATATCCTTTTTCTGGACAGAAAAAGGCAGTGTTAAACATTAATGGAATTGAAAAGTGAAAATGCTAAACACTCCAAATTCCAAGGCAAAAAAGACAAAAACGAAAAAGAAAGACTCACAACAGCTCCTCGACGAGCTCCGCTGTGGCGCTTCTAGCTTTGCTCCTGAGCCTTTCGAGGTGGGAGCTGAGGGCCTCGCCTATTCCGTGAACGAAAAGGCTCAGCGCCTCCTCCCTGTCGAGCCCGCGGGAGCGGAGGTAAAACAGCGCATCCTCGTCGAACTGCCTGACCGAGGAGGAGTGAGAGGCCGCCTCTATCTCCCCTGTGTCCACCTCAAGCATCGGCACGCTCACACCGAGGGAGCCTTCGTCCATTATGGTCACCTCAGAGACCACGACGCTCGATGAATTCCTGGCCCTCTCAAAGACCTTTGCAGTTCCCCTGTGAACAGTCCAGCCGTTTTTGTAGGAAAAGCCGTGGACTCTGGTCTCGCTCTTACTTTCTTCACCGTACTGGAGCACGTTGGTGAGGTAGTCAACCGCCGAGCCTATTCCAATGGGTATTCCCCTCAGGAAGAGCTCGCTTTCCTTTCCTTCGAGCGAATAGTCCTCCCTGTGGTGGCTCATCCTGCCTCCATAAACCGCGGTGAATGCCCTAATCCGACTCTTCCCTCCGAGGCTGGCCCTTAGGAGGTAGTGGGATAGACTCCTGTGCTTCCCGACGGTGAGGAGCTCTATCTCCGCGTTTCTGGCCTTCAGCTCGACCACGAGGGACTTAGTCCCATCTTCGGCCATGTCGTAAATGATTATCGGCACTCTGGCGTTCTCGACCTCTATGCTCAGGTGGTGGCTTATAAAAGCCCTCTCCGAGAGGTGGGAGACTACCACGAGCGGCTCCGCAAGGTTTTCCTTGATCTTGAGACTGTAGGCATTTTTGAGGGCGTAGAAGTGGAAGCCCAGAATCCTCGACTCCTCGGGCTGTGAGAGGCCTAAAGTCCCCTCTGTGAGCTCAACTCCATTGGGCAGGTCAAAGCTCGCCTCGCTTCCCGAAAAGGCAACGTGCCCCCTAACCGGAACTTCACCCGCTTTTGCTTCCGTCGGGAGCTTTAGGGGCGAGTTCTCCTCGAAGAGCTTCCACTTCGTGTAGCTCCTTATCGTCGGACTGTCGCCGTACTTCTGGTAGGTGAGATTTTCAAGTGCCTCACGGGTTATAATGGGCTTGTTAGCGCGCTCGTCAGAGAGTCCTAAAGGACGCTCGTTAGAGAGCTCGTTAGAGCGCATCACCCAACACCCCCAACCTCGCTGAACTCAAGCTCTATGACCTTCTTGAGCACCTCGACGTACTCAAAGGGCAGGCCCTCAAGCACCTCGCTGATAAAGCCCAGAACGATGAGGCTCTTCGCTTCCTCCTCCTTTATTCCCCTGGAGTTCATGTAGAAGAGCTTATCTTCACCGAGCTTTCCGGTGGTTGCCTCGTGGATTATGCTCGCTGAGGGCTCGTCGTTCTGGTTGTGGGGATAGGTGTAGGCCTTGCTCTTCTCATCGAGGATGAGCGAGTCACATGAGACTGTTGCGGTGGAGTTTTTGGCTCCCTTTATTATCCTAACGAGACCGCGGTAGATGTTCGTCCCGCCGTTGGCGCTTATGCTCTTCGAGATTATCTTCGAGCTGGTGTTTGGAGCTAAATGCCAGGTTTTGGCACCGGTGTCCTTGAGGTAGGGCCCGTTGCTGAGCGAAACCACGTACTGTGCCGTTCTTGCCCCCTCTCCCTTCAGGACGCTTGACGGGTAAGTATAGGTTATGTGGCTCCCTATACTGCCCTCTATCCACTCGACGTATGCGTTATCCTCTACTATGGCGCGCTTGTTGTTGAAGTTGATGACGTTCCTGCTCCAGTTCTGTATGGTGGTGAACTTGACGGTTGCTCCCTTGTGGGCGTATATCTCGACCATGCCGTCGTGGAAGGAGAAGCCCTTGTACATTGGAGCGGAACAGCCCTCTATGAAGTGGACGTAGCTGCCTTCATCCGCTATCAACAGGGTGTGCTCGAACTGACCCTCCAAAGCCGAGCCTATGACGAAGAAGGCCTCAATCGGGAAGGGAACCCTTACCCCCTTGGGGATGTAGACGAAGGCCCCACCGCTCCAGAGGGCATGGTGTAGAGCGGAAAACTTGTGCTCTCCCGGAGGGAAGACCTTCCCGAAGTACCTCTTGACCAGCTTGGGGTATTTTTTCACAGCCTCCTCCATCGGAACCATTATGATGCCCTTCTTCTCGAACTCCTCCTTGAGCTGGGAGTAGACGCTCTCGCTGTCGAAAACCGCTGTGAGCCCCGAGAGGAACCTCTTCTCTATCTCGGGTATGTTGAGCCTCTCGAAGGTCTTCCTGATGTTCTCCGGGAGGTCGTCCCAGTCCTTAATCTCGTTTCCAACCTCGGGCTTTGAGTAGAGGGAGAAGCTCTCGACGTCGAGCTCGTCTATTCCAACAACCCACTTCGGCATCGGCAGCTTCTTGAACAGCTCCAGAGCTTTAAGCCTGTGCCTGAGCATCCACTCCGGCTCGTTCTTTATCCTTGAAATCTCCCTGACAGCATCTTCCGTAATCTCGCCCCTGAGCTCGATTTCCTTCGGGTATGGCACCGCTGTTCCCAGAATCTCCTCGAGGGAACCCGCTTTTAGGATTTCCTCAAGCTTTGAGTGCTCCATCGCTTTCCACCGCCGCAAAGCCCTTCTCCTCTATGAGCTTGACGAGTTCCATACCACCGGAGACCACGAGCCTGCCCTCCTTAAGAACGTGAACCCTCTGGGGGTTTAGGTACTCCAGAATCCGGCCGTAGTGCGTGATGAGCAGTATTCCCGTTCCCTCGCTGTGGAGCCTCGCTATTATCCCCGCTATCACCTTGAGAGAGTCGACGTCAACACCGCTGTCCGGCTCGTCCAGAATGAGGAGCTTCGGCTTTATAAGGTACGCCTGGAGCATCTCAAGTTTCTTCCTCTCGCCACCGGAGAAGCCGACGTTCAGTCCCCTTGAGAGAATAGAGTCGTCGAAGCCGAGCTCCTCGACGGCCTTAAAGATGAGGTCGTACGCCTCTATCTCATCAATGCCTTTGAGGTTCTTGAGGACCCTCTGGAGGAAGTGTATGACCTTAACGCCCTCTACCTCAACCGGATGCTGGAAGCTGAGGAAGATGCCCCTCTTCGCTCGCTCCTCGGGCTTCGCTCCTGTTACGTCTTCCCCTTCGAAGGTTATCCTGCCCTCGGTTACAGTGTACTTTGGATGCCCCGCTATTGTGAGTGCCAGAGTGGACTTACCGCTACCGTTGGGCCCCATAACAACGTGCAGCTCCCCGGGCTCGAGAGTGAAGGCAACGCCCCTGAGAATTTCCTTATCTTCGACTTTCACCCTCAGATTTTCCACAGTTAACATGACCATCACCGTCCATTATCGGTACAGTTTTGTGTAGAAGAGAGGTACTTTTAAAGATTTCTACCCAAAAATGAGTAATAGAGCAAAGGAGAAGGAAATCACTCCCCCTGCAGGAGGAGACCCGGAAGCCTCGGAGCCCTAACCTTAAGCTCCCTGTCGAGCATAAACACCATCTGGGGGCTGTCCCTGGCGAGTTTGAGCTGGTCGAGAATCTTCTTCACGTTGGCCTCCTCCTCGACCTGTTCGTTTATAAACCACTCGAGGAAAGCTCTCGTTGGATAGTCCTTCTCCTCCTCGGCAAGGGTGGCAAGCTCGTGGATGGAGCGGCTTATGAACTGCTCGTGCTCGTACGCGGCCTCAAATGCCGCTGTAGGATTCTCCCACTCCTTGGGCGGCTTGGGAATTTCACCGAGCTCAACCCTGCCGTTTCTGTCGTAGATGTAGTTGTAGAACCTGAGCGCGTGGCCGAGCTCCTCCTCCGCCTGGGCCTTCATCCAGTTGGCGAAGCCCTCAAGGTTCAAATCGTCGAAATACGCCGCCATAGCGAAGTACAGGTAGGCAGAATAGAGCTCCCTGTCAAGCTGCTCGTTCAGAGCCCTAAGCATTTTTTCACTCAGCATTTCCATCACCGTGGTTATGTTCTCATCCGAAGTATTTAAGTTTTGGTTCTGCTCAGAGGATGCCCTCTTTCTCAAGCTCTCTCCTAACACTCTCGAACTCTTCAAGTTTGCCTCCCGTAACAACCCTCTCGGGCCTGAAGGGGCAGTCGCAGTAGGGGTACTCGAGGAAGGCCTCGTAAGTCCCGATTCTCCTCGCTATCGCGACTATCTCCTCCTTGTCCATGCCAAGGAGCGGCCTGTGGACGGGGAAGTCCACACTCATAGTCTCGAAGTAGAGGTTGGCGAGTGTTTGAGAGGCCACCTGACCGAGGGAATCCCCAGTGACTATTCCAAGGGCGCCCCTCTCCCTCGCTATCTCCGCAGCACGCCTTAGCATTGCCACCTTGCAGACGACGCACGTCCACTCGCGGAGCTTCGCCTTTGCCAGCGCGGAGGCGTAGGGTTTGAGGACTTCAAAGTGGTTCTCCACGATGAGCTCTATCGGCTCGGGTGAGTAATCACTCAGTATGTCAACGACCCTCTCAACGACGCTCCTGGCGTTGGTCCCCTGGTCGAAGTGGAGCGCTATTACCTCCGCTCCCCTCTTGAGCATGAGGAAGGCGGCAACGGGTGAGTCTATGCCGCCGCTCAGGAGCACAACAACTTTTCCCTGCGTGCCCACTGGAAGGCCGCCAACGCCCCTTATCTTCTCGAAGAAGACGTGGGCCCTGCCGTTTATTATCTCAACCCCCACCGTAAGTTCCGGGTTCTCAAGGTCAACCTTCCACCCGAAGTTCTCGACGATGAAGGCCCCTACCTCACGGTTTACCTCCATCGAGGTCTTCAGAAAGGTCTTGTCGAGCCTCTGCGTTTCCACTTTGAAGCTTTTAGGATTCAGTCCCTTCAGAGCCTCCTTGAGGTACTCTGGAACCTCCCCGTACTCCATGACCCTCGCTGGAGAGACCGACACTACCCCGGGGACTTTGGCGATTATCTCCGCCGCCTCGTCGGGTGCATCAACGAGTATCCTGCCCCTCACAATTCTCGCCTTCCCCTCAATTCCTTTCCTCTTTAGGGTAGCCAGTATGTTGTCGCGGAGCTTTCTCTCAAACTCCCGTCTCTTCCCGCCTTTAAGTGCAATCTCGCCGTACCTCACGATTATCACGTCAACCACCCAGGTAGCGGGCGAACACGTTCTTGGCCTCGTTCTCGTCCTCCACGCCCCTGATCACCATCCTGCCGCCCTGGAAAATCATAATCTCAAGGTAGTCGTCCTCGAACTGGATGAACTGGCTCGTCTTGAGGGCCTCTATCCCGAGCTTCCTGAGCCTCTCCTCGAGCTCGTCGAAGTTGACGTTCATCCTCACCGGCGGCGTCACCTGTATGGAGCCGTCGCAGAGGCGCTCTATCTTGATCTTCTTCTCCAAGAACTCGAACTTCCTGAGGGAGCATGCTGGACAGTCCTCCCTCCTCGGCACCTCAACCTTCTCGAAGTCGAGGGTCTTGGTGTCGAAGAATATGAGCTCGCTCCTAACTTCCTCACCGAGGAGCATCCTGGCCGCGAGGCTCACCGCTAATGAAGCGGCCAGAGGTGGGACATAGCTCATTATTCCGGCAACGGCGCAGGTTGGCATGGGGCTCTCGGGAAGCTTCGGAATGAGACAGCGGAAGCAGGCCGTCTTTCCGGGGACTACCGGCATGACGTTGCCGTACGTGGAGAGGACACCCACGTATATCCACGGCTTGTTGTTTTTCACCGCATAATCGTTTATCACCTGCCTGGTGTAGATGTTGTCTGTTCCATCGAGTATCAGGTCTGCCTCATCAAGCAGGCCAACCGTTCCTGGGTTGAGATCCTCAAAGTGGCCGACCACACCAAAACGCTCCTTCAAGACCTCTACCTTGGGCTTTCCAACGTCCTCCTTCGTATAGATCGTCCTTGGAAGGTCGCTCTCGTCCACGAAGTCCCTGTCAATGACGATTATCTTCCCAACTCCAAGCTTGTGGAGGAAGTAGACCTCCCAGCTACCCAGCGCGCCGGCCCCGACAACTGCTACCCTGCTCTCGCTCAGCTTCCTCTGTCCCTCGATGCCTATGATGGGGAAGTGTCTCGAAAAGTCCATCTCAACCTTCATACCCTCACCAAAACTCGCTGGGAAAAGAGGGATAAAAAGGGTTTTGGAAACCAAAGGTTTATGAGATTAGCCCTTACTCACACAGCCTATGAAGGCCTCCCAGACCTTGAAGGGTCCCCTCAGGCAAGTCACGTAGCAGTTGCAGTTGAAGCTCCCATAGCGGCATTCAAGAGCGCTGCAGACCGTAGAGGGATCCTTTGGGTTGAGGCCGTCGAGGGGAGCTAGGCAGGGGTGGATGTTCCCCCATCCCGGGTTTGGAAGGTTTTTCTCGATGTCGTCGGCGTAGGAGTTTATAGAAGCTCCCGTTATGACGGCGTTCGTCTCGGGCATCGGGGGCCAGGGGGTAATGCATGGATAGCGCTCTATGGCGTCCCATATCAGGGAGAAGTAGCGGGCGAAGATGGTAGCGGGCAGGAAAGTTCTTCCCTGTATGCAGCACAGCCGGCAGGATTCTCCCTCAACAACGCCAACCATGGCCGCTTTGAGCTTGCAGAGCTCGCACTCCTCTTGCGTTGCATACCCTCTCCCCGCCATCGGGCCCCTGGGGAAAGTGTTGGGATGGAGGGTGTTGAGAGCCACCTTTCCAAAGCTGGCCGAAAATCCGTTGTAGCCCGGGCCGTTGTGGAGCGTCGCGTTTAGACCGGGGAAGAAGGGAACTGTTAGGTTCCTATCCTCTGCCACCGCCATGGCGAAGGTGGTGCTTGAGTTCCCGGCTTTCAGCTCAAAGGAGTGGAGGCCGGGAGTTAAGAGCACCTCAATCCTGCCCCTCTCATCCGTTGTCCCCACCACTTTCCCGTCAACTGACACCGTGAGGTTGATGGCGTAGAAGGAAGGCGGCATGACCGCGGTGAGGGTCACGGTCAGGGGTTTTTCCCCTCCAGCTTCCTCCGCTGGCCTTGGAAGGGCGAAATAGCCCGCTGTCAGGAGAATGCCTATTACCAACAGCGCCAGTCCCCGCTTATCCTTCCTCGCATAGAGGACGAGTCCGCCTATTACCGCAGCGGCTCCAAGAACTGCAAGTATTAACCCCAAATCAGAGCCCCCTTCACCTTCCACCGGCGTCTGAGGGGGGGTGTAGCTCTCGTTCTCCACGAAGAAGGAGAAGTATCCCTCCGAGTCCGTCCACACGGTTCTTCCCGAGACGTTCACCGGCGCCCCCTGTATGTCCACCTTCCCGTAGATGACCGCCCCATTTTCCAGGGGTAGGGACTCCTGCCAGAGGAGCCTTGGCTTTAGGTTGCTTACCACCCTCGTCCTGTTCATGTAAACGTCCTCGCCGTCGAAGTAGACCGCCGTGATGTTGTACTCGCCAGCCAGGAAAGTTGCGTTCCACTCTACCTCCTCACCCCATCTTGCGAGCTTTCCGTTGATGTAGATGAAAACCGGCCCCGGGAAGTACTCCCTGGGCGTCACCCACGCCTTTAGGGTTCCATTCCCGTAGAGGAGGTGAACCTTCGGCCTCAGCTCATCGAGGAGTATTAGTCTCCCCCCGGAGCCAACGTAGCCCCCGCCGAAGTCGTGCGTGAATGCAACGCCAGGAAAGGCCGTGTATCCCTCGGGATAGGTTCTCTTCTCCACCCTTTCCAGTGTGGGCTCTATCTCCACCTCACCCCGGTTAACTTCCAGGGTCTTGGTGGGCCCTCCGAGGGAGATTACTTCCATCTCTCCGACCTCTCTCTCAAGAACTGCCTCGCCAGTCCACGTGACGTTCCCCGGGTTGAAGAGCACCAGGTCCCAGTCCGAGTTCATCAGGAGGACGTAGTTTCCAAAGAGCTTGACGTGGAGGGGCCGGCCTATAATCTTGAGGAAGCGGAAGGTGGCGTTGTAAGGCTCAAACATCGCAACGCCTGGCGTTTCGCCCTCCATTATCGCCGCGTAAACCGTGAGGTTCCCATCAACGGTTATCCCGTCCGGGACGAGTGTTGAATAGTTTTCGGGGAGGCGCCATAGGTAGAACGTCCTGTTCTCGGGGAAGAGTATCCCAACGCCGCCCTTTGGCTCATCTTTAAACTCAATAGTAAAGTAAACTCTGTCGAGAGCTGGGAAGACATCGTAGGTTTTGAAGGTCTCATTGGGAAGGCGGTAAAAGGTCAGAGTGCCGTTTTTAAGTATCCCAACCCCACCGGTCCCGTTGAGCATGCCGGCGAAGTACGCGGTATCTCTTTTGGCATAGACGTGGATTAGCTGCAAGCCGGAGTACTCCCAGGCGTAGAGCGTGTCGTTGGAGGGATTCAAGGCCAAGGCTGGCCCCCAGTCAGCGGCCATATAAACACTGTCACCGACCGAAAGGCCGTTGAGGAGATAGGGCTGCTCCCAGTATATAAAGTGGGTCTCGTTGGTCTTGAGCCACACCCTTTCACCGTAGGTGCTGAAGTAGAGTCCATCGGGAGAAAGCCTCGGGTGGAGTATTATCCCTCCAACGTCCCACACGAAGACTTTTCCCGCCGATGCCACCGGAATTGCCAGAAGAAAGAGCATTAAAACGACAAGGGTTCTTTTAAGGTTCTTGCTGTCCCCCAAATTCTGAAGACAGAAGCCCCGCCCGCACATTTTCAGGCCTCCGTTAAGGAGCTCGTTAAATCAATCTAGGGCTCGAAACGATATAAGGTTTGCTTTTCAAAATGTTACACTTCGAAAAATATAGCATTTACAAAATCAAAATACACCTTGTGCTTTTCAGCTTTTAAACACGGACATCTAAAGCTTCCTTGAGGAGTTTATAAACCACCGAAAAGTCGAGCCCCTCCATGTCCCTCTCAAAGGCCGCCCTGTAGAGCTCTCTTACGGTAGTGTTGAGCCGGACTGCTTTCTTTGATGCCAAAGCCAGATCGTAAGCGTAGGAGAGGTCCTTAACGAGGTTCTTCACGGAGAAGTGCGTCGAGTAGTCATCGCCAAGGAGCTTCTCCTTCTTTGCCTTCAGCACCACCGAGTTGCCGGCGCCGTTCTCAAGAACCTCTATGAGCTCTTCCTTCGGGATTCCGGCTTTTTCACCCAAAGCTATTGCCTCACCTAGCGCCGCCATGAAGGCTCCGAGCACAAAGTTGTTTATCAGTTTGAGCTTCGTGACCTTTCCGGGCTCATCGAAGTGGAATATCTTCTTCCCGAGCTTCTCAAGGTAGGGACGGACTTTCTCAAAGGCCTCCCTCTCTCCCTCACGAGGATCGTCAGCTGGCCGTTTCTCGCTGGGATGACGCTCCTCATGACGGGGCTTTCAAGGTAAAAGGCTCCCGCTTCCCTGTACATCTCGTGGAACTCTAAGACCTTCTCGTGGTAGTTCGTGGTGGTGTCTACCACTATCTTTCCGCTGAGGTCCGCCTTTAAAAGCCTCTCCGAGACCTGCCTCACCGCTTCGCTGTCGTAGAGCGAGAGGAATATCACGTCGCATTTCTCAGCAACTTCCTCCGGAGTTCTTGCGACGTTCTTGAAACCTTTGGCCTTCTCTATCGTCCTGTTCCAGACGAGGAGCTCGTACTCCTCCGATAACCTCTCCGCCATGGCCCTACCTATGTGGCCCAGACCAATCCACCCTATCATCTCCATCACTCGATTGATTGTTTCGAACAATTTTTATACTCTCTATCCAAAACCTTAGAGGTGGAAGCATGGAGTTCTTTGAAGTGCTCAAAAAGAGGCGGAGCATAAGGCGCTTCCAAAACAGGCCGATTCCGCGCGAGCTCGTGGAAAAGCTCCTTGAGGCGGCCTTTCTCTCACCCAGCTCCTACAACAAGCGGCCCTGGCACTTCATCGTCGTGGACAACAGGGAAAAGCTCGATGCGCTCTCAAGGGCAAAGCTCGGTGCCTCAGGCCTCAAAACGGCGCCGGTGGCGATAGTCGTTGCCGCCGACGAGAGCAGGAGCGACGTCTGGATCGAGGACTCGAGCATAGCGGCCGAGCACATCCAGCTGGCAGCGTTTGCCCTCGGCCTTGCCTCATTCTGGGTTCAGATAAGGAACAGGATGCACGACGAAACCAAAACTGCGGAGGAGTACGTGAGGGAGTTCTTAGACATTCCGGAAAACTACCGCGTGCTTTGCATAATAGGGGTGGGCTATCCAGCGGAGAACAAGCCACCTCACGGTGATGAGGTCTTCGATTGGGAGAAGGTGAGCCACAACGAGTTTGGGAAGAGATTTAAGTAGCCATCGGGAGCCCAATCTCTTCAACATTTTTCAAGCCCTTTCTGGCAAGGATTTCTTTAGGGGAGCTTCCTACCGGGTCCAGGCCGATGCAGTCATGGGGCTCACGTGGTGCACCTGTGTGTGGTATAAATGTCAATACCTTTTCAGGGGGAATTTTCCATTTTGGAAAGGATAAGAGCCATAAGTCTGCTTTATTAAGCACAGATTGGTGATTATAATGGAAGCTAAGGTATGCAAGTTCTGCGCCGGAGAGAGGCTCGATGATGTGATAAAGCTCCTCGAGGAGAAGGGCTACAGGGTTAGCGTTGAGGAGTGCATAGGGCTCTGCGCAAAGTACGCCTGCGGCAACATAAACGTCATAGCCGGCGAAAAGGAGATATCCGCCAGGGACTTTGATGAGTTCGTGAAAGTACTGGAGGTATAGCCATGGTGAAGGCCTTAGTGATAATTTCAAGCGATGATGAGGGGGCCTTACCGGGCTTCATGTGGGCCGTGAATGCCATCAAGCACGGCTGGGTCGAGGACGTTGAGGTTGTTCTCTTCGGCCCGATAGAGAGGGCGATAGCGGAGGGAGACGAGCGCTTCCTTCCGTGGGTGGAAAAGCTGGGAGAGCTCGGAAAACTCCCTCTGGCCTGCAAGAGGCTGGCGGAGATGGAGGACTTTGAGACTCCGCTCGGGGAGTACGCGAGGCTGGAATACGTGGGCAAAATAATAGCCGAGCACCTGGAGAAGGGCTACGTCCCGATGACCTTCTAATGAAAAAAGCTTCAAGAAAAGTCTTTTTAAGCCTTGGAGAAAGGCATTTTAGGTGAACAGAGTGAGGAGGGTGCCCCTAATATTCATCTTTTTCCTGCTCTTCGTGGGACTTGTAACAGCGGGGGAGGTCTCCTACGGGGGGCTTAAGTTCCAGGACGTTTCAAGCGAGGGGGAGCTAAAATCTCTAATCTCCGCCCACGAGGGCGAGTATTTCTTCATCTTCTACCACTCGGAGAGCTGTCCGGCCTGTCAGTACATGAAGGCGAGCGTCTTCCCGACGGAGAAGGCCAAAGCGGCCCTCAACGGGCTCAACCTGGTGGCTATTGATGTTTACAGGGGGAGAGAGCTCACCAACCTGGGCTACGTTGTCAGGGACAGCGTCCTCGTGCTCCAGCCCGACAACTCCGGCTATTACAACCCCCGGGAGCCGGGGGAGAGGATAAACGTCGGCGTCCCGGGAACGCCAACGATGGTGCTCTTCAAGGTCGAGAACGGCACGATGGTGCTCAAAGGGGTGGCAGTTGGAGCGCTGAACCCGGATGGCCTTGAGTTCTTCGTAAAGACTGCCATCGGGGACGAGATGCAAAGCCCCACCGAGAGTATGGATACGCAAAGCGAGAGGGTAAAAAATGGAAGCTCAAGGGAGAACGCCAACACAAACCTAAGCCTCGCCGTGCTCCTTCCCATATTCTCCGCGGGGATCGTTAGCGTCTTCTCGCCCTGCGTGCTCCCAGTAATAGCGGGCGCCCTCTCGCTGACCTTTGCGAGGAGAAAGGTGGAGGTCATAATAGCGGGTATGGTGGCGTCATTTGCCCTCCTCGGTGCCCTCGTTGGGAGCCTCGGCGAGTACGCCTCCGGCATACAGGGAGCGCTCTACCTCCTCGGAGGAGTTGGTTTCATACTGGTGGGTGCGAGCTTCGTAAACCCGGGGATGAGGGCAAAGATGGAGTGGTTCCTCAGCTTTTCTCCCTCTGATAGGGTGGTTTCAAAGAACGGCCTCGCCTACGACTTCGCCCTAGGCTCTGCACTCGGGGCGACTTGGCTCGGCTGCATAGCGCCCTATGTGGGCTTCGCCGTGATAACCGCGGCCCTAACGGGGGAGGCACTGAAGGGGGTCATAGTTATGGGCACCTACGGCCTCGGGATGGGCCTCACGGTCTACCTCATCACCATGTCGAAGGACCTGGGCGAGTGGATAAACAGAAAGCTGCTCTCCGGCAGGATTTCGGTAAGTGCCGGAAGCTCAAAGTGGGAGGTCGCCATCGGCGTTGTCCTCATAGCCCTTGGAATTCTCATGCTGACCGAGGTCACGCCGCTGAAGCTGTGGAGTGCCCTCTTCGAATCACTCTCAAAACTGTAAGGGGGTGGAAAAATGTTCAGGTACAGGAGGAAGCTTGAGATGGGCCTCAGGGAGGCCGAGGAGAAGTTTAAGGCAAAGCTCGAGGAGAAGGGCTACAAGGTCGTGCTTGAGTTCACGCCGAGCGACGTGGTCAAGGCCAAGCTCGGCGTTGAGATGGAGCCCTACAGGCTCCTCTACGTCTGCAACCCGAAGAAGTTCTACGAGATGACCAAGGTCGAGTACGAAATTGGCTCCTTCGCCCCGTGCCCGGTTATCCTCTACCAGAAGGACGGGGAGACTTACATTGCTATAAACACGGCTGAGGACATAGTTGAGGTCATTAAGGAGCCGCTCGAGGACGTTAAGGCGGTCATTGAGGGGCTTTGACCCTCTATCAATCCTTTTTTGGCAGGTTGGTTCTCGATTGGGCCGTTATCGGATTGCCAAGATGTGAGGGGCCGGCCTATCAGAAGGAACGCTTGGAAACGTTCGTTTCGGCGGGTTCCTAATTAATCCCAATGTTCCAGTTTTCCGTGGTGGTTGTATGAAGTTGAGGTGGTTTGCTGCCATCGTGCTGGTCATAGACATACTCGCCTTGGCGGTGGTCGCGGGTGCGTATCTTGGAAGTGATGAAAGGGAGGCCTCTACAGGATTGGAACTAAACAGAACTCCACCAACTCCCGGAGCTACCGTACCGATTCTGAAGCTGTACACAACCCCAACGGGCCCGGTAAGGTTGATTGACGGAAGAATCGTCGGTGACGTTGACGTGGAAAACGGGAGCTTAACGATGCTGCACTTCAACGGCTCGGGCTACGTCGATCTCAGCGACTCCATCGGCGAAATCGGGGAGCTCAAAGAAGGCTCAATCTCAGTGGTCTTCCGATACGAGGAGAGCGACCAGAACGTCCTCCCAATCCTCTACTTTGGAGATAAAGAGGGAAAGAACCTCTTCATAATCGAAATAGGCCACAGAGGTGAGAACAACAGGAGACTCTACGTTACGTGGATTCCTGAAGGGGATAAGCCTGCTCTCTGCTTCGACAGCGGCTTCAACCTCAAGCCGGGAAGATGGTACCACCTCGTCGTGGTTGTGAGCGAGAACGGGAACACTGCCTACCTGAACGGGAGGGAGATGACCTGGAGGCACTACAACTTCGGAAACGAGAGCATGAGGCTATTCTTTGCCAACATGCCAAAGAAGGAGCTCTCCACCCTCGGCTACGGGAAGACTGCGGACTCTATAACACCCGAGTTCCTCTATTTCCACGGGGATATCGCCGACCTTAGGGTCTACCCATGGCCCCTCAGCGGTGAGGATGTCAAGAGCCTTCTGGAAGAGATAAGGAGCAGAAATTAGTTCATCTTCTCTTTTTCAGTTTTTCAAGGAGCTCTTCCGTGGTTTTCTTTATGTCCATGATCTCTTCAAGGTCTTCCAGAAAGCCGAGCCTCGTGTAGAACTCCTCCATTCTCTCAAGTTCATTAAGAAGGCTCAACGCGTCTCTCTTGGCCCTGGCTCGCGGGTCTATGTCGTACTCTTTCCTAAGCCGCTCGAAAAACTCCCTGCCGAGTTCATAAACGCCCTCCTTCGTCACTCCAAAAACTATGTAAGGAACCTTCGAGAGTTCAAAAAGGAAAGCCAAGAGGGCGAGCCTCTCAAGATCTCTCTCCCTGGAGGAGGGAATGGGAAGGTACTGAAGGCCTTCGTTAAAATAGATCACGAGATACCAGGAGTCGGGCCTGATAGAGAATTCCCGCTCTTTTCCTTTTATTACTGCTCCCATAGTCTGTCCCCGCTTTATTCTTTGAGGGACTACTTAAAAATGCCCTCGTAGGCGATGTAGCCGTATCTCCTAAGCTCCTCCCTTGGAATGAAGCGGAGTGCCGCGGAGTTTATGCAGTATCTCCTTCCCGTTGGTGTGGGCTCGTCGAAGACGTGGCCGAGGTGAGAGTTGGCGAACCTGCTCCTGATTTCCCGGCCGCAGAGGAGGCCTTCGCACTCTTCAGCCTCAACGACGGCCCACTCTTCAAGAGGCTTTGTGAAGCTAGGCCACCCAGTTCCGGAGTCGTACTTGTCGAGGGAGCTGAAGAGCGGCTCGCCCGAGGCCACATCAACGTATATTCCCTCATCGTGGTTGTTCCAGTATTCGTTATGGAATGGCGGCTCTGTATCGCCGAGCTGTGTAACCCTGTACTGTAAGGGCGTTAGCAGGCTTTTAAGCTCTGCATCGCTTGGCTTCACGTAACCAAGCCAGTAGCGCTCCCTCTCAGGGAAGAGACGGAAGTATTTGTTCTTCTCCCACATCGACTTTATGAATCCGAGCCTTCCAGAGTAGAGCTTGTAATGTTTGTAGTTCGTCTCAAAGCGGAAGTAGTAGCCCTGGTGGTAGTTCTCAGCCGGATAAAACTCCTTCGCCGGCAGAATTTCTGTAGCTATCGGTTCGTTGAAGATTCCAGAGAGCTGAAGCCTTCTCTTGGATTCCTCTGCGAGTTCTCTCTGTTCCTCGTTTAAGTAGAAGATGGCCGTTTTATACTGCTCACCCCTGTCGGCGAACTGCCCGCCCGGATCGGTGGGGTCTATGTTCCTCCAGAAGACCTCCAAGAGACGCTCGTAGGAGATTTTGGCCGGATCGTAGATTACCTCTACGGCTTCCCTGTGACCTGTCTCACCCGTTGAGACGAGCTCATAGGTGGGGTTCTCAACCCAGCCGCCGGTGTAGCCGGAAACTGCCTCGATCACTCCGGAAAATCTTTCAAAGGCCTCTTCCATGCACCAGAAACAGCCTCCGGCAAATATTGCCACTTCGTCCGTCCCCATGGCTTATCACTCTGCACTTAGTAGGCGGGCAACCCTTAAATAGTTTTGGACATTATTACATATCGGTGATTATAAATGACCAAGTTTGTTCAACATTCGATTTTTGACCAAATATACCGTAATGGAGACGACGGCGTTCCAGAGTTCAGGACTTTCGTTGCCGGCAAGTGGGTCTTCGGCGAGGGTCTTGCCGACGTCAGAAGTCCCATAGATGGAAAGGTGATAGCGAGGGTGAGCGTCCTTTCGAAGGGGCAGGTTGAAGATGCCATAAGCTCAGCCTACATTAGAGGCCGGGAGGCGATAAGGAACTATCCCGGGGAGAAAAGGATAACCAGCTTCCTGAAGGCTGCTGAGATTATGAGGGAGGCCTTTGACGACTTCGTGAAGGTCTTAATGCTTGACGCGGGAAAGCCGAAGTCGAACGCGGCCGGCGAGACGAGGGCGACGATGGAGAGGCTGGAAAAGACCACCTTTGAGTCAAGGGTCATGCTGGGCGACTATATCCCCGGCGACTGGAGCGAGGAGACCCTCGAGAGCGAGGGAGTGATAAAGAGAGAACCCTACGGGGTTGTACTAGCCATAGGCCCCTTCAACTACCCCCTGTTCATCCCAGCGGCCAAGGTAATTCCCGCCCTGCTGGCCGGCAACGCGGTTCTTTTAAAGCCGGCCTCCGCTGACCCCCTGGCCGCGATACTCTTCATAAGGGTGCTTGAGCTGGCGGGCTTTCCCGGGGAGAGCGTCCAACTCCTGACCATTCCGGGAAGGCTTATGGATGGGGTTGTGGCCGACAGAAGGATAGGGGCGGTAACCTTCACCGGCAGTACTGATGTCGGGGAGCACATAGTGAAGACCGGCGGCATAAAGGCATACCATCTCGAGCTTGGGGGCAAAGACCCTGCGATAGTGCTCGATGATGCAGACCTCGAGCTCGCGAGCGAGAAAATTGTCAAGGGGATGGTGAGCTACTCCGGCCAGAGATGTGACGCGATAAGGCTCATCCTTGCCCAGGAAGGAGTCTACGAAGAACTGAAGGCAAAAATCCTTGAAAAGCTGAGGGAAATAGAGCCCAGGAACCCCCTTGAAGACGAAAAGGCCATAATGGGCCCGCTTATTGACCTGAAGTCCGCGGACTACATCGAAGAAGTCTGGAGGGACGCCGTGGAGAAGGGGGCAAAGCCCCTGACCGATTTCCGGAGAGGGAACAACTACGTCTGGCCTCTCCTCCTTGAGGCAGGTAAAGAAACCCTGTCCGAACTCAGGGCCTTCCAGGAGGATGTCTTCGGCCCGCTGGCGCTCATAGTGAAGGTCAGAGACGAGGATGAGGCCGTTGAGATAGCCAACTCATCGCGCTTTGGACTGGACGCGGCAGTATTTTCCTCCTGCGAGAGGAGAGCAAGGAAGGTCGCAAGGAAGCTTGAGGTTGGGGCGGTCTTTATCAATGAGTACCCAAGGCACGGGATAGGGTTACTACCCCTTCGGCGGCGTCAAGGACAGCGGCGTTGGAAGGGAGGGGATAGGCTACTCGGTGATACAGCTCACGACGACGAAGAGCATAGTCCACAACTTCAAGGGCTACGGGGTCTGGGAGTACCTCTGAACGATTAGGTTTAATGAAAATCCCTTCACAGATTTTCTTTTAAATCCCTCAACGGCCTAAAGAATACGGGGTGAGGCGCATGGACGAGCTGGAGATGATAAGACACAAAAAAATGCTGGAGCTCATGAGGAGGGCAGGAATGATCGAGGAGAAACCGAGAGAGCCCAAGGTTGTCATAGAGGTAATAACCTCACCCGGCTGCCCATACTGTCCGATAGCGTGGGCCATGGCGCAGGAGCTTGAGAGGAGGTACGAGGGGGTCGTTGCCAAGGAGCTGAGCGTTGCCACACCCGAAGGCCGGAGAAAGGCGATGGAGCACAACATCATGGGGACTCCCACGGTGCTCATAAACAACCGCGTCGAGTTCGTAGGCGTACCCAACTTCGCCGAGTTCGAGAGGCGGGTTAAGAGGCACCTTTCGGCCTGAGGGTTCTTTTTCCTCTCCCTACATGTACCCGTGATTGCCATGTTTCTGGTCGCACATTCCCTGTGGCCGGAACCTCAACGGGCGCCCCGTCTCCCATCCGTCAAATTCTCAACCACTAACCTTGTTGAAATGCAAGTTAATTTGGTAATTAATGCTAAAATTGCAAGAAAATACTTTATAAACAATAACCATCTAGAACCCATTGAGGGCGTTGTTTAAGCCCTCTTCCCTTCCCGGGGAGGCTTTCCAACGAAACGTTCCTCTTCTGGACGGGGGAGTGTTGAGTTTTATTGTTGGACCAAAGGTGTTGTGGTGGAGAAGATGAGGAAAAAACGTGTGTTTATGCTACTTTTCATAGCCGGCCTCCTTACCTTGCCCTATGCCAGCGCCCATTTTGACCCCCCTGACTCTCCTGCAATAATGGTCACCGTGTGGCTCCTGGGAGTTGCCACTACGGAGGATATGGACGATGGGGTGAACGGCTACACTGACATAACCGGAACCTACAAGGTATCCCAAACCAATCACGAGAGCAGTGCAGGGGATTTGGGACTCATCCTTTATGACTGGGACACACTAAAGGGGCGCATAGGATATATCAAAAAGCGACCCCTCTACTCCCACAGGGAGTGCACCCCCATGAACGATGTTACGGTGAGCTTTAACCTGGAGGAGTCTAACAGCATGTTCGCGAATGGGAAGATAGGCTCGGGCTCAATAAAGGTGACAAAACCCGGAAGGTACACCGTAAACGCGGGTAAGGGGAAGGTTCTCATAGAGGTCACCGTGACGAAAACCCCAATAGCCTCGGAGGAATGTTCCTACTTCGAAGACCAGCCCGAGGGTTATGCCAGCAGCATCGTTACGAGTTCGGGAGGCTACGTTTACGACTGGCAGCTTGCGAATATGATAAACATGTGGATCGCCAACAGGACGGGCTACGCTAACATGGTCTTTATCTTCAACCAGTGCTTTGGAGGGGGCATGATAGACGACCTTAAGGAGAAGCTCAAGGGGACGGGGGATGCGGCTTTTATGAGCGCCTCGAAACATAACAAGCCATCATGGGGTATTGGAGATGATTACAACCCAAGCAGATGGCCCGAAATGGTTAAGAAAGGATTCATCCGCCCTGAGGACTACTACCCAAAGGAGGTTGGAGAGGAGCTTGCGAAGACCGGTAAAGAGGCCCCAACAATGAAGGAGGTTGCCAAGAGAGCCGAACAGGAAGACCTTCTTGGTCCCTACGGCTCGGACTTTAGAGAGAGGCCTCAATACACCTCCATCGGCAACGGAGACGGCATAATGATAGGCAAGAAGGCCGATGGCTCAGCCGTGAAAAGCAAGCACGCCATTCTCTTCGCGGGGGACGCCAACCAAAAGAGGCACTGGAACAACATGGACAGAATGTACAAGGCACTCAAAAAACAGGGCTTCAGCGATGGGGATATAATAGCCCTTGCCGGAAACGGGAAGACCATGTCCAACGGTACCAACGCTCCAAGCTACATTGACGGTCCGGGAACCAAGAAGGCCCTCTACGAGGCCATAGTTAACATCAGCAAGAAGATGAACAAGGATGAGCAGCTTATATTTTGGGTCTCCGATCACGGAAACAGAGAACGGATAGAACGTGCAGTGCTCCTCGATCTCATTGACCCTGTAACGGAGCCAGTACCTCCCAAGAAAACCGCAAGGAGGCCGGGGCAGGTAACATGGGACCTCGACGAGGATTTTTTGAAGGCGATGGAACTCGATCCTGACAACCAGCCTTACGTTAGCGTACTGGTGGAAGCGACTCCCGAGATAATGGAGTTCGGGGAATATGTGCTCAAGAACATAGAGCTGTATATAAACAAAAACGAGCTGAACATCAGCCTGATAGAGCCCATAACGGCGTACGATACCGATCCGGACTTGGATGCGTTCGAGCTTGTGTTCCCCGTAGATGAGGAGCTTCTCGGAGAGGAGAACCTAATCGAGGTTGGCTGGGGAGGAAACCCTGAGGAGTTCATAAAGTACCGGATCATAGGGCTCATCATCAGCACCGGCGGCATAAACGAGCTGGAGGCCGAGTTTGAGGAGCTCAAAGAGCCGGAAGAGGAGAAAACTCTGTTCGAGCTACTAGAGGAGTATGTTCCAACGTACAACGAGAACGTGGATAACCTTCCCGACATCGTTAAGCGGATTGCGGGAAACGAGCGGATAGACCTGGAGATAACCCTCGAGAATGGGAGTAGGCTCAACATTGGAGTGGTTACGGAGGGAGGTCGTATCGTCGAATTCTCGAAGGGAAGGCCTCTGGAGCCAACGTTGAAAGTCTGGACAAACGAAGGGGTCGTCAGGAACATTATAAACTCCGAGACTCCCGGAGATACTGGGCTCTACTACCTTAAGAGGGGCGAAATAAAGTACAGCGGCGTTGGGTTTGGAAGGAGCATTAGAATCCTCACTGTGAAGATCGTCATAAGGATATACAGGTTCGTGGAGGTTATAGGGGACATCGTGGGTTGATCCCTTTCATTTTTGAAGCGCTGGTCCACCGGCACATTTTATATTCCATGAGTCCGATATCCTTCGGTGGTGTTATGGAGCGCCTCGAGTATTCGGCACACCTGAAGTGGGACGGCAACGTCGGGAGCACTGCCCGGGTGAGAGAGTTTACCTTCAGTGTAGACACGAACACGGACGGTCATAACAAGGGGCCAAATCCAACGGAGTACCTCTTGGCTGCCATAGGCGGCTGTTTAACCGTCAACTGGGGTAGGTTAATCAAGAAGATGCGCCTCGACGTGAAGAACATGGAGATAACTGTAAGCGGCTGGAGAAACCTCGATGAGCCCCAGCTGAAGGAAATAACCTACAAGATCACCGTCTTCACTAACGAGGACAAGAAAAAGATTATGCGCGTTAAGGAGCTGGCTGAGAAGTACGGGACGGTGTTCAACACCGTCGGGGCGGAGAAAATAAAGGGAGAAGTGGAGATAGTAAGGCCTGAGTAGCCCTCACGTGAACCTCCTCTCAAGCACCCTGCTGTGCACCCACGAGCCGATCAGGAAGAAGGCCACCGCAAAGAGGACCAGCATCGCCAGATCGAGCCAGACCGGGAGATAACCCCCTCCAAGGGAGTGCCTCACCGCATCAACGTAGTAGGTCAGCGGCGATACGAAGGAGAGGGCCCTTCCGTAAGCGGGCAGTCTGTCCAGAGGGACGAAGATGCCGCTTATGAATAGCAGCGAGAACTTGACGAGCGATGAGAGCATCATTACATCCGCTGGAACGTCCGTGGGTGGATAGGAGGACACCAGTATGGCCATTGCCGCGAAGCACGCCAGGGCGAGGAGCGTTGACCCAAGGAAGAGAGCAAACCCCGGGTGTATCCCGAGATAGAGCATCACCGGTATCGAGACGGCCAGAGAAACGCCGAGCCCGAAGTAGAACGAAGCCTGAAAGTCACCCAAAAGGACCGTGGCGAGCGAGACCGGGGCGGTTATCAGTCTCTCGAAGGTCCTTCCCCTGCACTCCCAGGGTATTATGGTGGGCCCGACTGCGGTTGAAGTGAAGAAGACGGTCATTCCGACCAGGCCGGCAAAGAGGGTTTCCCCGCCCAGGTTCCTTCCGATTACAAAGGCTAGGAACAGGAAGAACGGGAAGAGCAACCCCATTATCACGACCGGTCCCTTGAGGTAGAATATGAGCATGTCCTTCTTGGCTATGGCGAAGGAGCGCCTGAACTGGTCAATCGCGTTCATTCGTACCACCCACCAGCTCGACGAAAACGTCCTCGAGGGAAGGCGTCAGCGTCTTCAAGCTCACTATCCTCAGCCCCTTCTCCTCAGCGTAGCGGACGAGCTCCTTTACCGTCGCGTCCGGGTCATCCGTTTTGATTTTCAGCTTGTCTCCTTTCCTCTCGATCCTCGACGCGCTGGAGATCGGAATCTCCTTGGGCATTGGTTCAAAGCTCACCTCGATGAAGACATGTCTCTTGCTGAGGGTTTTGAGCCTCTCCGGCGTGTCTATCGCTATTAACTTCCCCCGCCTTATTATCGCCACCCTGTCGCAGAGCTCGTTGACGTCGGCCATGTTGTGGCTCGTGATGAAAATCGTCTTCCCGTTCTTTCTCTCTTCCCTGATTATCTCCTTTATCATCCTTGCGCTGATAACATCGAGCCCGCTCGTCGGCTCGTCGAGGAAGTAGAGCTCCGGATCAGCTATCATCGCCATCGCGAGAATTAAACGCTGTCTCATGCCCTTCGAGAAGCCCCTCACCTTGGTGTTTCTCTTCTCATAGAGGTCGAAGAGCTTGAGGAGTTCGATGGAGCGCTTCTCTATTTCCCTCTTTGGCATCCCGTACAGTTCGCCCATGAGCCTGAGGTTCTGCATGGCGGTCAAATCCACGTAGGGGTTGGCAGTCTCCGGGACTATTCCCATCCTCTCCCTCGCCCTCAGTTTCTCCCCTGTGTCGAGCATGTCGTAGCCGAGAACCCTAACGCTTCCCTTGCTGGGCTTTAAAACTCCCGTGAGCATCCTTATAGTTGTGGTCTTTCCGGCCCCGTTGGGCCCGAGGAACCCGAAAATCTCGTTCGCCTTAACGTCAAAGCTCACGTTGTCAACGGCAAGAAAGGAACCGTAGTATTTGGTCAGGTTGGCGGCCTCTATGGCTTTGTTCATTACAGTCACCTGAATGAAATTATTTTGAAAGGTTAAAAGGTTTCAGCTTCTTCCCTCTTCGTGCGTTTTTATTATCAGAACCGGCTTGTCCGTCTTCCTGAGCACTCTGAGGGTAGTTGAGCCCATGATCTCGCGGGAAAATCCGAGCTTTCCGTGCGATGGAAGGAGGATCAGGGAGACGTCTTCCTCCTCCGAGGTCTTGACTATCTCCCTCCAGGGGACGCCGAGTTTTACCAAGCCGCGTATCTCCTTCGCCTTTAGAATGCCCCGCAGGTATTCCAGCTTCTCATTTAGCTTTTTCCACGCCCGTTCATTGAGCTTCTTTTCGATGTCTTTGAGCTCTTCCTCCTCACAGCAGTAGGCGAGGGAGTACCCGTTCATCATCTCCTCAAGGATGTCCTGGTCAATGACGTGGAGCACGATGAGCTCACCCACTTCCATCTCGTTTTCCCTGGCGAACCCCTCGATTGCCCTGTAGGCACCCTCACTGAAATCCGTCGGGAACAAAATCTTCCGGAACATTTAACTCACCTCCGGTTCTCCGCCTTTCCCCTCTGAACAAACGCAGGTCTCAAAGAGGCACCTTACCCTTTCTGCAAGCTTTAGATAGAGGATGAGGAAGATTATCTGGAATATTGGAAGCGTAGCCGCTGGAATGGCCACGAGGGGCTGGAAAGCGAGCGTCGCTATCGCTATGGCCGTTCCGTTGTTCTTTCCGACGCTGAGGAAAGCTATTCCCATGTGCTCCTTGTAGCCCAGGCCGAGAACTCTGTCAAGCCACGTTATAAGTGCAAGCATAACGACCATGTAGACAGTGTTCACAACAGCAAGCTCAACGAGGAGGGTCCACTTGCTAAGCAGGAGCTGGGCCTTCATGAAGAATATTAATCCCACGAGGAGGAGCATGGTGGTCATTGTTATCGAACCAAAGAGCGGCTTCAGCTCAAGGAACCTCTCCTTGCCAAGCTTCCTTGTGAGGAGCCTCCTCGTGAGGTCACCTAGGAACATTGGAAGGATGAGGACTATGAAGACCGTCCTCAGGAGCAGTGAGAGAGGAACAGGGACGTTGTAGGCACTGCCGAGGAGCTTTATCCAGAGTGGAAGCATTACCGGGATGAGGAGAAAGTTAACGCCGAGCGCCACCGTGGCGACCTCAAGGTCTCCTCCGGCCAAACCGGCGTAGCCTATGCTCATGGATGAACCCGGAACGAGCATGACCAGGAGAAAGCCGAGAGCGAGGTTTGGGTCGTGGATGAAGCCTTTAACGAGGAGAAAGGCCACCACCGGGGTGAGGACAAAGTTGTAGGCGAGGCTCAGAAGAACGGGCTTCGGCTCCTTGAGAACCTTGGGGATTCTCTCAAGGTTGAGGTTTATCATCATCGGGTATATCATGAGGAAGACGAGTATAGTCGTGAGCTTGCTCAATCCCGCTTTGTGGGCCTTTGCAAAGCCCGGAAAGGTCAGTCCTAGGGCCCAGCCTACGGCTATTGCTATGAGCGAGTACCAGAGCAGGTTTTTCTTGAGGTTGTTCGCGAGCTTGCCGAACATGTGCATCACCTTCATGATATTTTCTTCATTTGAAACTAACTTGATTTGAACTCGACATCATTTAAAAGCGTTGCTGGACAGAACTGAGTAAAGTTCTTGGATCAGAGCTCCTTGAGAACCTCTCGGATTCTCTCTATCAAATGGGCTGCAGCCAGCCCAACATCGTCCACGACTTCAACGGAGGGCTTTTTATAGCAGGGCATTTTAATGCCGAGTTCCTCTTCGAGGTTGAGGTATTCATCGTAGTGTATTCCAAAGGTCTCGGCGAGCTTCCTACCGCACTCCTCGGAGCAGGAGTCCACCACCATCACGTATTCTGCCTTTTTCATAGCATCTTTGATGCCTTCCACCCCTGTGGCAACCGCGCTCAGGGGGCAGAGCGCAACATCACTTCCCAGCTCCTTGAGAGCTTCCCTAACGACCAGCTCGGAGAGGGAATCCCCACACGCTATTATGCACACCTTGGGAGTCTCCATCATTAACCACCCACGATGTTCTCTTCTCCTTCAACCCGTATACGTCTTTTCCCCATCCAGCTGAAGAGCCTGACGAAGAGTATCATCAGGAGCATGTCGCTGAATGGCCCGCCCAAGGCGGTTCCAACTGCGGCCATTGGTCCAAACGTTCCTATTGCTATGGCCGTTGCAAGGGTCATGTTAGAGCCGGTAGAGTAAACAAAGGATACCTTCTGCTCAAAGGGGAAGGCGAGGGCTTTCCCGCTGAAGTAAGCTACAGCCGCGCGCAGGAGGAAGTAGACGTTCATGATGATGGCTCCCACCAATATCAGCTCCGGCCTCTCGACTATCATCTTCCCGTTTATGCCGAAGACCACCACGACCATCCAGTACATGCCGAGGAGGGAAATGCCCACGAGGGGCTTTTTGAGGGACATTAGTGCATCCACGCCCTTCCAGCGGAGGACGGCATATTTAGTCAGCTGACCCACGATGAGGGGCGTTATTATGTAGAGGACGAGGGACTTGAGGAGCACACCAACTGGAACCTGAATGACGGCGTGAAGTATCAGCTTCGCATAGACCGGCATTACGAATAGCGAGAGCAGGAAAGTCCATATAACGCCGACGAGGGTGAGCTGAAACTTCCCGCCGGCGAGGTTGGTAAAAGCGGGTGCAGAGCTGGGAAGAGGCGCTAGGCTTATGAGGACAACCCCCGCGAGCAGTCTTGGGTCAGTTCCGGGCATTACCGCGAGCCAGAACTTCAGGAGGAGCCATGTAAGAGCTGGGAAAACCGCGAGGTAGAACAGCGTCAGCAGTATGAGGTACTTCGTCTTAACCTCCGTCCTCGTGGTGAATGCCTTTCTTATATCCATGAAGACCATTGGCTGGAAGAGCATCATGAAGAGCGCTACCGGGAGGGTTCCCTTCAGGGATAGGAAGAGGGCGCGGTGGTAAACACCTGCGTAGGTTGATGCGAAGATGAGAGTGAATACTATGTAGACCATCTTCTCCTTTATGAACTCAACAACATCCATCTCCACCACCTTCGTTTTTCATAGTTGTAGTCAAAAGTCAAAAAATGAAAGATCAGGCGAGCCAGATGAAGCCGACAACCCTTCCGTTCTTCACGAGCTGGACCTTGGTGCCCCACTTCCCGAACCAGTAGGCACCTACCTCGACCTCCTTCGGGTCAACGTCCTCCCAGAGCTCCCCTATTATCTGACCCTCAACGACGAGCGGGACGTGGAGGCTTCCGCAGCGGCACCTCCATGCGGCTCCCTTGATTGCCTTTGAGAGGACTTCCCTGGCCTTGGCCCTCATCTCCTCGTAGTCCGGCTCCTTCTCCACGGTGTAGCCGAACCTTCCAACCTTCCACTTCCATCCGGGAGTTCCAAACGGCATCTCAACCACCTCTACCAGTTTCTCTACTTTGTAATATCACAAAAGTATTTATAAAGTTTTCTATAATATTCGAGCTAAACCTGCCTTAAAACGGTAATTTTATAAGGTTTGAGAGCTAACAGATAAGAGTGATAGAGATGCCGAAATGGATGATGGGGGAGATGGGAAACCTGAAGAGCCTCATGATGATTCTGAAGCCGCTGATGGCCGAACCTAAGAGGAGCATCATCAAAACCCTGAGTGACGGCGTTAAGGGGACGAACGAAATTTACCAGGGCTTGCAGGAGAGGGGTTGAACATGCCCCGCTCAACGCTTTACTACCACCTCTCGGCCCTTGAGGACGCCGGGATAATCGAAATGGCCGGCTACCTGGAGGAGGGTGGTGCTCCAGAGAAGCTTTGGAAGCTGAAGGTTAGAAAAATTGGAATGGGCCTCGTAACGGCCGGGATACTCGGGGAGTGAAGGCGTGCATATGCACAAAGTTTATATTTGAAAAATGCTTCATGATTGTGGTGGTGAAAATGAGGATAGCCGTTCCAGCCGAGGATGATAGGGGTCTGGAGAGCAGGGTAAGCGGCCACTTCGGAAGGGCCAGGTACTTCGTCTTCGTGGACGTGGAGAACAACGAGATAAAAGGTGCGGAGGTGGTCGAGGTCCCCTTCGAGGAGCATGGCCCCGGTGATTTGCCCAACTTCGTAAAGGAGCACGGTGGAGAAGTAGTTTTGGCCTACGGAATGGGGCAGAGGGCAATAGGCTTCTTCAATCAGTTGGGCATCGAGGTCGTGACCGGCGCCTACGGCCATGTCGAGGACGTCGTTAAGGCCTTCATAGAGCAGGTGCTCGAGGTTGACCCATACTGGAAGGAGAAGATAGAGAGGGAGAAGGCCCACAGAGGAGAATGCGGGGAGCACGGGAAGTGATTTTTGACGTCCGCGCTGAAAGCTACCTAAAGGCCCATCTCCCCAAAGCACCTCCCCTTCTGTTTTTGGCTATCCCCTAGGCACCGCAGTCCCACGAGGAAATCTTTAAAAGTATTCATCTGTCCATGTTTTCAGGTGAAGATACATGAAGATGTCGGTCAAGGACTTTGCACCCAGCTGGTTTGCGAGCGTTATGGGAACGGGAGCCCTCGCGCTGGTGAGCAAGGCATATTCATCGAAGCTTCCTGCACTGGGGACGCTCTCTAATGCCCTAGCGTACCTCAACGCGCTCATGTTTTTCGTGCTTTTGATACCCTGGCTCCTCAGGTGGATTAAGCACCCCGCGGAGGCAAAGAAGGACCTCTACCACCCGGTAACGAGCCACTTCTACGGGACGATGCCCATAGCGATGACCATTGTGGGGATGAACCTTGCGATGCTCGGCTACAGGGGAGCGGGTTTCCCGCTCTGGGTTCTGGGGAGCATCCTCGTGATATTCTTCGCCCTTCTCATACCCTACCTGTTCTTCATAGGCGAGGGCGTGGACGTTAAGACCGTGACGCCCGCGTGGTTCATCCCGCCGGTCGGCCTGATGGTGATACCCCTAACTGCCCTGCCCTTCGTCCCCAGCTCAGAAACGTGGAGGGGAGTCTTCACGGCCCTCAACTACTTCGGCTTCGGTGCGGGTTTCTTCCTCTATCTGGCCCTCTTCGCCATAGTGATGAGGCGCTTCATAACCCACGAGCTCCTTCCACCGCTGATGGCGCCCTCCGTGTGGATAAACCTTGGTCCCCTCGGAGCGGGCGCGGTGGCACTGCTGAACCTCACAAAGATACTTCCCGTGGCGGCGGAAGCTCTCAAGGCCTTCGCCTTCCTTCTCTGGGGCTTCGGGCTCTGGTGGCTCCTCATGGCAATAGCCATAACGCTGCACTACCTCAGGAACTTGCACCTGCCGTACAGCCTCGCATGGTGGGCCTTCATCTTCCCACTTGGTGCCTACGTGAGCGCAACCCACAACGTGGGCACCGCCCTCGGTATCGGGGCCGTGGATTCCTTCGGCTTCGCTCTGTACTGGCTCCTCCTCGGCCTGTGGCTGGTCACGGGGCTTAAGACGCTCCTGCACGACTTTTCATCCTGATTTTTTTACTTTCTCTGAGGATAGAAAGAGCGGTGGAGAAGAAGCGGCACATTAGGGGTCATCTTAACGGTGAGGTTTGGCATCACTCACCCAGCAGCCCCTCGATTATCAGCTCCGCCGCCTCTTCCTCGGTTAGGCCCTTCGCCATGAGCTGGACGAGCTGGGCCTCGTTTATCCTGCCTATCGAGGCCTCGTGGGTCAGCTCGGCCTTGTCGTTCTTGACCCTGAGGAGTGGCACCGTCTGGACGTCCGCGTTTCCATTCACTATCTCATGGCACTCCACGTGGCCCTTCGCGTAGTCTCCAAGGCCGTAGGCCTCGTTCACGACGTTAGCCCTCGCCTCGTCGAAGGCTATAACCGTACTCTTCAGGTTGGCCCTCGAATGGGCGCCCTCAAGGTAGGCGACCTCTTTGACCTCGACTGAGTCGTCCTTGACTGCTTTAACCTTTGACTCGAGCTCGAGAACCGCCCTCTCGCCAAGCCTGGCAACCATCTCAAGCCTCAGCTCCCTCGCCCTATGCTTCGTGAGGGAGAACTTTCCGGTGTAGCGGGCGTTTTTGCCGAGCTCGACTTCCGTTTTACTTATCATCCTCACGCCCTCACCGTGGATGTGTTCGTCATCGTAAGAGACCCACGAGTTCTCCCCAATCTGTATCCTCGCGTACGCGTCGTGGGTGAAGTCCTTTGCGTAGGGAAAGATGCAGTGGGATGTGAACTTCACCTTCGAGTTTCTTCCCACCGCGATGTTGAAGAGGACCTTCTGGTAGCCCTCGCTCTTCAGGTAGCCCGTGCAGAGGTGTATTGGGAAGGGAAGCTCAACGTCCTCAGCTATCTCAACGTCCGCCCTGACGCCGTTCTCTATCTCCTCCCCCTTTATCCGAACCCCAGGAACGTTGTTGAGACCGATGATCTTGTCCCCGCTTATGATTATCGCCGCTATCCTGTCGCCGAAGAGAGAAGTATCAAGGCCTTCCTTCTCGTAAACATCTATTAAGGCCTCGTACTCCTTAACGCGGTCAATCTTTATCGGCATCTCCCATCATCCCCGTCAGAAAGCATCTCCCACAGGTCTTCTTGTAGTAATCAACAACCTCACGGGAGAAGCCCTTCTTCAGGAGCCTGCCCACACAGAGGAAGTACGCGAAGTCAGTTTTGGCCGCTATCTCCTCGTGGTGCGTGATTAGAATTACGGTTGTGCCGGTTCTCTTGAAGTAATCCAGAACTTCCTCTATCAGCTCTCCCGCGGTTATGTCAAGCCCGGAATCAGGCTCATCGAGAATGGCATACCTAGGCCTCAGCAGGAGGAGCGACGCTATCTCCACCCTCTTCCTCTCGCCGCCGCTCAGGCTCTTGTCCACAAAACGGTGGGCGTAGGCCTCATAGGACAGTCCGACCAGCTCGAGAACCCTCCGAAGTTCATCTTTATCCACCCTGAGCTTCCCACCGAGGGTTAGGTAGTTCTCCACGGTTATGCCCTCGTAGCGCGCCGGCTCCTGCCAGAGGAGGATTATTCCCAGTCTGGCCCGCTCCGTAACGCTCAGGTCAGTTATCTCTTTCTCGTCAAGCAGGACTTTGCCCCCGATAGGCTTCACAACCCCCATTAGGATGTAAGCGAGCGTTGATTTTCCCGCTCCATTGGGGCCGAGGATGGAGTAGCTCATGCCCTCCTTGAAGCGCATGTTAATCCTCTCTATTATCCGTCTGCCGTTCACTTCGTAGGTAACGTCCCTCAAACACAACATAGCCATCAAAAGAACCTCATATGAAGAAAATTTAAAATTTTCTGGACACTTCTGCCCCCAACAAAGAGTTGAAAACAAAAACATATGAAAAGAATTTTAAATGAGAAAATTCTAATATGAATTGAGGTGATTGGGATGGGTGAAAATGTGGACATAAAAAAGCTCCCAAAGTTCTTGCCAAGTTGCCACAAGGAGGCGGAGAACCTCGACATAATCTTTACGTGTTCAGGAGCGGCAAGCGTTGGAAAGATCGGACATGAGGTTGGAGTTCTTCTAACCAACGCCGGCCAGGAGGCAAGGCTCTGCTGCACCACTGCGGTCGCTGCAGGCTCTGACATGCACCTCGACATTGGGAGGAGGGCAAAAAGGGTAATCGTCATAGACGGTTGCCCCATGAAGTGCGCAACCAAGGTAATGGAGAAGGCTGGGATGAAAGTAGATTACAGCTTTACCGTTACCGACTTCGGGATAGCCAAGCAGCCGACCCTCGACATAAGCGACGAGGACGTTCTCAAGGTAGCCTTGGAGATAGCAGGGAAGGTTGGGATGAAGCTCAATCTTAAACCGTAGGTTGAGAACCTTTACATCTGAAAATATTTTTAAATGAAATAATCCTCATAAATAATGGTGATGCACGTGAAGGGTCTCATACTCTGCGTATGCCAGGGCACATGCCCCTCCTTCCAGAAAATGAACGTGTTCGAGATTTTAAACCACTTCAGAAGGGAGAAGAAGGTTGACTTTGTGGCCCTGCACCCCCAGCTCTGCGCTACAGATGGCGACAACTTCTGGAGGGCTCTTCTCAAGAACGGGGAGGATGTAGAGAAGCTCTTCGTGGCCGGCTGCGACCCAGTGATGCAGAAGAAGATGTTCGGATGGACGTTTAAAGAGCTCGGCTTCGATGAGGACAAGTTCGTAGGCGTGGAAATCAGGAACATGGACACTGAGGGAGCCATCCGGGCAATAGACGAGGTCATGAGCGCGGAATAGGGGGATGAGCATGGCAGACAACTGGTACCCTGTGATTGACTACGACAAGTGCACTGGCTGCCTGACGTGCGCGAACTTCTGCCCGCACGGTGTGTACGACACCTCCGGGGAAAAGCCCAGGGTCGTGAAGCCCGAGGATTGCGTGGAGTTCTGCAGGGGTTGCCAGAGGATATGCCCAACGGGGGCTATAAACTACTTCGGAGACTCCTGAGTAAGCCGTTTCACTTTTCACTCTCGGAGGGTGGGGATACTCAAGGCCTTCTCAACCGTCATCCCGCCATCTATTTTTATAATTCTGACATTGCCGGAGTCGAGTATCATCTTCCCCTTCGGACAGTCCATGCGGGTTATCAGGACATCCACGCCGAGGTTGACAAGAAAAAGGGCTACCTTCGGACCCGCCCCGTGGGGGAGCGTTGAGTATGGATTCTCCACCACCTCCACTCTCTTGGTTTTTCCATTTTCGAGTTCCACCAGAGTGAAGGTCTTGGCTCTCACGAGGCTTTCGTGCACTACATCTCGCAAGCCCCCAACCCCTGTAGGAATCGCCACCCTCACGTTAGCACCCCCGGGTATCTACCTCAAAGGACGTTCATCAGCGTTTTGAGCGCTATCAGGTAGAGGATAACCCCGATTACTTTTTTTACCTGCTCAGAGCTCATTTTGAAGTGCATCAAATGGGTTCCAATCCAGCCGCCGGCTATGGCCGGGATGGAAACCCACAGGAGCAGCCTCCAGTCGAGTGTTCCCATCCCCCAGTAGGTCAGGAAGCCGCTGAGTGAGGAGAAGAAGACAACGAGAGCAGTTGTGGCGGCGACCTTCTTGGGCTCGTAGCCGAGCATTATGAGCGCGGGGCTTATTATCCCGCCGCCGCCAACACCAAGGAGACCCCCGAGGAAGCCTGCTATTCCCCCAATGATCGAGCCCTCAACGATGTGGTTCCCGTCCTTCGGCCTCCTTCTCGGCCTGAAGAAAATCATCATCGTCCCAGAATAGAGCAGAAAAGCCACGAAGACCCAGAGAACGTAGACCTTGGGGATGAACTTGCCGACGTAGGCTCCAACCGGGGCCATGGCCGTCGCGACTATTAAAATCGGCAGACCGAAGCGGTGGTCGAGCTTGCCGTGCCTGAGGTTCTTGAGCGTTGCCGAGAGCATCGAGAGAGTGTTTATGAACAGCCCGGTGGGCTTGGCGGTCATAAGGGGCACTCCAAGCCAGCTCATCGTAGGAACTATGGCTATGGCGCTTCCGACCCCACCGATTGAGAAGACGATGCTGAGGATGAAGGATATGAGCGCGAGCTCTGGATAGTTCATTAGGTTCACCTCACTTTATTGTGTCCATCGAATGAAGGAATGGTCATTTAAAAAGATTTTGATGTGTCAGACGATTCCGATGTTTCGAAGACCGAAACCTGAGGGGGTAGAAACTGGGGTTAACGGTTTTCAATACAGTCGCTCTCTTCTTCCTCGAGCTCTATTATCCTCTCGAGAACGCACTCGAGAACGGAGAGGTCCGCGAGTATGCCATCAAAGCGCGACTTTGCTCCCTCAGAATTAGAGCTTTCGGCCAGGTGGCCGACTATCTCCTTCAGTGGCCGGACCTCGCGCTCCAGAATGTCCTTTGGTTGCTGCAGGAACTTCTCAAGGAACGCGGGTACGGCGGAGAAGTACTTAGTTTTCCCCTCCTTACGGTAGGTAACGAGGTAATCCCTCGCGAGCCGGGAGAGGGACACGGAAACGGAAGACCTGCTCAGACCCGCCTTTTCGGCCAGTTCGGATATCGTAAGGGGTCTATCGCTCAGGAGGAGATAGGCGTATATCTTGCCGTCCGTGTGGGTGTACCCCCACCTGCTCATCAGCTGTGTAACAATTTCAACGAATCTTTTGGATTCCTTCGTTGGGACGCTCATCACCTCTCCCCCAAGAACACGCCTTCAAAATCATAAAAGAAAAAAGATTTAAAAAGATTTTGAAATCATGCGGCGGTTCTGCGCGAGGATGCACTGGAAGTGGAGACCCGGCCAACGGCTATCATGGCTCCGCCGATAAGTGAAATCCACGCACCGAGAGTCCAGAAGCCGCCATCGAAGGGCATGGTTATCAGGGCGAGCAGTGCGACCGTCCATCCAATCATGCTCTTGTTGCTCCTGTAGTAATACGCTATCGCCATGATGGTAAGGCTTAGTATTATCTCAACCCAGCCCACTGTGCCCACGCTTCCGTAGTGCCAGCCGTAGAATGTTTTGTTTGCCAGCACCATTATTCCGTCTGTCAGTATAACCAGCGCGCCCAAAATGGCGGTCCACATGCCGGTTTTTGCAGAGACCATTTCCATCGCCTCCTAAAGGTTGTCAATTCTGGGTTCTCGCAATACTATTTAAATTTTTCGGTTATATCGGATATGTCAGTTATTTCTGATACATCGCAATGGAAAACTTGTAAGGGGATGAATCCATAGAAAATTAGGTGGAAAATAACGAGAGAAACACCCTCTAGGTAAAAACCCCAAAATCCCCTTTGGAGGCCATTTGGGAGCCATTTCATAGAACGACTAACTACCCACCCCCAGAGGTCAGCTGGGTTGATGGGAGCGTTGTCATGCGCAAACCTGGCCCCTACGTGCCGGGTTACTACAAGGCTGTTGAGAAGAGGCTCTTGGACTACCTCTAAAGAGCAAAGTTCATGCCTGACCCGGCCAGTTGGCCATTTAAAAGCCTCTGGATGGTATGTACTTGCCCCCGCGCCCCATTATATGCAATTTTCTGTTTTCTGAACCCCTTTTTCTTCCCTCCTCGCTGTCCAAACGCACGCCTTTGTACTGAAAAAACTTATATGTCAAATCCTGAATCCATCATATTGTACTAAAAGTACAATATTATTGGCGGTCTATTAGGAGAAGCGGAGTACCTCAATGACGAGAGGGAAAGTTACCACGAAATATGTAGTAGTGCGGATGAAAGAAGTAGGGAGCTGGTTAGTTCGTGACACTTCCCTCGGGAGATTGCGGAATTCCAAAGACTCTACTTACATATCCGACCATTGGCTCCATGTTTCATCTGGTGAAACTCAAAATTTACTCATCGGCCAGAGGTACTACATCAAAGGTATTGCCACGACAGGAGTTAAGGGGTGATGCGTGATGAAGGTTGCCATGATAACCCCCCACGGTGACCCGCTCGGAAAGCTCGGCGAACCCGACACGGGCGGGCAGTGTGTTTACGTCAAGGAGCTCAGCAAACACCTCGGAAAGCTCGGAGTTAAAGTGGACATATTCACGAGGCAGAGAGGCGGAAGAAAGGAGATAGAGCACATAAACGATAACGTCAGGGTCATCAGGGTAGAATGCGGGCCCAAAGGATTCATCCCCAAGGAGAAGCTTATGCCCTACCTCCCGGAGTTCACGGACAGGGTCTCGGAGTACTTCGAGAGGGAAGCTTATGACATCATTCACACCCACTACTGGGACGGAGGCTTCGTGGGGATGGAGCTCAAGAAGCGCCACGGGGCCAAGATGGTGCACACCTCCCACTCGCTCGGGATACTAAAGGCGAAGGCCTTAGGCGACTTCGAGCCCTATAAAGAGAGGATAGAGCTTGAGAAGAAAATCTATGAGACGAGCGACGCTATAGTGGCAACGACCGAGATTGAGAAGAACGACATAGCGACTCTCTACGAAATACCGAGAGAAAAAATCCACGTGATTCCCATAGGGGTGGACACAACATTCTACAGGCCGATGGGGGAGAAGGGAGAGCTGAAGGGGGAGCTCGGTCTCCCGGACGTCCCGCTGGTGTTTGCGCTCGCAAGGCTCGACCCGAGGAAGGGGCTCGACCTCCTCATAAAGAGCGTCCCCTACATAAGGGAATACTACTCGGGGGACTTCCTCGTGCTCATAAGCACGGGCACCGGGGCGAAGGAAGAGGAGAAGGAGATGAACAAGCTCCTGAGCCTTATCGAGGGCCTCAGGGTGAAGGAGCACGTCAAGATAATCCCCGCCATAGAGCCCATCACTATGGTTCCCAGGTACTACTCCGCGGCGGACGTCTTCGTATTGCCTTCCCCTTACGAGCCCTTCGGGATAGTTATGCTCGAGGCAATGGCATGCAAGGCCCCCATAGTCGCCACCAAGTTCGGCGGCCCGGCGGAGGTTCTCCAGGACGGCTACGACGGCTTTCTCGTTGACCCAAAGGACTCGAGGGAGATGGGAAGAAAGATAGCGTTCCTCCTTGAGGATGAGGCGCTTAGGAGGATATTCGCGGAGAGGGAATACAGGAAGGTCGCCGGGAAGTACTCGTGGGACAGCGTGGCCAGGGAGATGCGGGACCTCTATGAACTACTGTGAGGGAAAAGAGATGCTCGACGTGCTCTCAATAGGGGAGGTGCTTGTTGACCTGAAGCTCATAGATAAAAAGCTTAGCATGCATACCGGGGGCTCCTGCCTCAACGTCGCCTTCTACGCCAGCCAGGCGGGGGCGAAAGCATCGTTCATAGGCACAATAGGTAACGACTTCCTAGGAACCTACATAAGGAGGGAACTTGAAAGGCTGAACTTCAGACCCGCCCTCTCGGTTACCCACCACAACACCACACTGGTGCTGATAAAGACCGAAAAGGAGACCCCAATTCCAATAATCTACAGGGGTGCCGACAGGTTCATAACGCGGGAACTGCTGGAGGAGAAGTGGAAGGATGCCAAAATCGTACACACTTCCGCCTTCGCCCTCTCCCTCCCCCCGTCCCAGGAAGCGATACTCGATGCACTCAGGGAGGCCAAAGAGGAAGGGGCCCTGATCTCCGTTGACCCTAACTACAGGAAGGCGATATGGGAGAGGTGGGGGGCCGACAAAAGGGCCTTGCTGGAGGCCATTTCGCTCGCGGACTTCGTCAAGCCCTCCATGGACGACGCCAAGGAGCTCTTTGGGAGCAAAGACCCGATAGACGCTCTGCGAAATTTTAAGAGGCTCGGAGCAAAGAACGTCATCCTCAGCATGGGAGCAAAGGGCGTCCTCGCATTAATGGAAGAAGGGGAGTACATCCGGGTGCTGGCCAGAAACGCTGACGTCGTTGACCCAACAGGGGCGGGAGATTCGCTCTTGGGCACGGTTCTGGCGAAGCTCTCCAAGGGGCACGATATGGAAGAGGCTATAAACTCCGGGGTGGAAGTTGCTTCAAGGGTAGTTAGTGAAGAGGGGACGCTGGTGAAGGTGAGGTAAGGTGGAGAGCCTGCTGGAAAAGCTCAAGAAGTTTGGGTTCACGAAGTACGAGGCCCTGACCTACATAACACTTCTCGCCCACGGCCCGCTCACGGCCAGGGGGATTTCGCAGAAGGGCCAGATTCCCTACAACAGAACCTACGATGTTTTGACCTCCCTCAAGGAGAGGGGCTTTGTCGAGGAGCTGGAGGGCAAGGCGAGGACGTTCGTGGCGGTTGAGCCCGAGGTGGCCTTCCACCGCTACAGCAGGTCGTTAAAGGAGCTGGTCGGGGAGATCAAAAAGTTCGCAGAGGGTATGAGGATTGAGGATAGGAAGCACGCGATATGGAGGTTCTCCTCCCCGGAGGAGGTTCTCCTGAGTATGAAAAACATGATGGATGAGACCGGGTTCGAGTTCACGTTGCTGGCTCCGAGTGGCTTCATCCCCAAAGTCGAGGACGGGCTGAAAGGGCTCCTGGAGCGGGGCGCCACAGTATCCATCTACACAAACGAAGAGCCTCCCCTAAGGTTAGAGGGCAACCTGTTCGTGAGGATAACGGACAAAATCGGACATATAATAGCCGTGAGGGACACCAAGGAGGTTCTGGTCTCACCGAGTCTCGTTTTCAACGTTGGCAAGGAGCTACCCTCAGGGTTCAAGTCCAATTTCCCTGAGATAGTCTTCTCGCACTACATATACCTCCGCGATATATTCGAGGCTTCGGAGCCACTCGACTACACCCTGAAGGACAGGGGTGAGATAAGGTTCGCAATGTGTTACCACGCCCTTCAGGTCATAGAGGGACTGCTCAGAGAGGGGCTTGAGGTGGACGCGGAGGTACATACGTCCTCCGGAGAGGTGCTTGGGGGGAGGGTGGTTGACTTCACCAACACCAAAATAATAAACAACTTCGTGCTGGAGGCAGGAGAAAGAAGGGTTCTCATCGGCGGGCCTTTTTCAATACTCGAAGAATATGAGGCCATGGGTATAGTCCTCCGTCCGAAGGGGACTGACAGCAAAAACGTTGCTGGGGAGTGATTTGTACGATGCTTTCTTCGCCCGGGTGAAGGTTGTTCACTTGGGTGTTGCGATTTGGCCTTTGTGGGCAAGTTCCCGGCGGAGTCAAGGGTTAAGGAAGGCGAGGAGCTGGACATAGTCTTCGACATGACAAAAGCCCACATATTCGACAGAAAAATTGGAAAAGCTGTGTTCTAACTTTTTTTAATAAACCCAGAGATTTTTTCGGGGGATTATCTCCTCCCTGCTCTTTCCCGCCTTCAAGTCCTCGATGAGCTTTAGCACACGGCGCTTTATCTCGTCCCTAACTTCCCGGTACTTTTCTATTGGCTGGCCGTAGGGGTCATCGAGTCCCCAGTCCCAGGTCTTTTCGGGCGGAGCGTAGGGGCACTTGTCGAGGCAGCCCATCGTGATGACGATGTGAGCTTTATCGGCCATCTCCATGGTGTAGAGTTTTGGGTACTGACCGTCCATTGGGATGCCGATTTCCTCCATGACCTTCCTCGCGAGGGGGTCTATCTCTTGGGCAGGCTCCGTCCCGGCGCTCATGGCCCTAAACCTCGGGTCGTCGTTGAAGTGGTTGAAGAACGCTTCCGCCATCTGACTCCTTGCGGAGTTCTTCACGCACACGAAGAGGATAAGCTTCTCCTCCATCCTTTCCACCCTCGGAGGATTAGAAACCCGGATTTAAATCATTTGCCGCAGTAGTTTATGTAGGCTATATATATGAAACAAATTTCAGGAATTGTTTAACCTTTGGTTCTAAAAACCCTTTTATTTGAACGTCCCTTCAAATAATTGGGTGAGAAAATGGCGGAGAAAGGATTGAGCCTCTTCGAAAAATACCTCTCGGTGTGGGTTCTCCTCTGCATAATCGCGGGGATAGCGATTGGTAAGCTCTTCCCATCAGTACCCCAGGCACTTTCAAAGTTTACCATAGCTAACGTCAACATGCCCATAGCGGTGCTGATATGGGCGATGATCTACCCCATGATGGTCAAGGTGGACTTTTCAGCCATAAGGCGCGTCCACAGGGGTCAGATGCTCAAGGGCCTGACCGTCACTTGGGTGACAAACTGGCTCGTAAAGCCCTTCAGCATGTTCCTCATAAGCTCCTTCTTCATAGGGGCGGTCTTCTCGGCCAGGTTCGGTCTCATTGAACCATCGCTGGCGAAGGAGTACATAGCGGGTGCGATACTCCTCGGGGCGGCACCTTGCACGGCAATGGTCTTCGTGTGGAGTTATCTGGCCGATGGCGACCCCCTCTACACCCTCGTGCAGGTGGCAACGAACGACCTCATAATTCTCTTTGCCTTCGCACCCATAGTCGGCTTCCTCATGGGCCTCAACGAGGTGCCCGTCCCTTACGACACGCTCCTCCTCTCGGTGGTGCTCTTCGTGGTCATTCCGCTGACGGCGGGCTACCTCTCGAGGAGGCACTTCCTCAAAACAAAGGGACCAGAGTGGTTCGAGCGCGAGTTCCTGCCGAAGCTGAGCACTGTTTCAATAACCGGCCTGCTTCTAACGCTTATACTCCTTTTCTCCTTCCAGGGAGAGATAATCCTCGAGAATCCTCTCCACATAGTCCTCATAGCCATTCCACTGACGATACAGACCTACTTCATCTTCGCGATAGCCTACGGGTGGTCGTGGCTCTGGAAGCTCCCGCACAAAGTCGCCGCTCCTGCTTCATTCATAGGTGCGAGCAACTTCTTTGAGTTAGCGGTAGCGGTTGCGATAGCCCTCTTCGGGCTGGAAAGCGGCGCGGCTCTGGCGACGGTGGTTGGAGTCCTGGAGGAAGTGTCCATAATGCTGAGCCTTGTGTGGATTGCCAGCAAGACAAGGGGACTGTTCACTGCCAAATTCGAAGCCGGAAGCACAATCCCAACGCTTGCTGAGGAGTGAAGGCTTTTCTCCGCTTTTCTCTTTCCGAAACCAAAACCCTAATCAATGAAAACGTCTTCACTAATTTTGGGATGCACCATGAGGATCGAACTTCCCGCGCCCCGGTTGAAGGGAGAGATGAGCCTCGAAGAGGCAATAAACCTGAGAAAAAGTGTGAGAACCTACCGAAATGAGCCTTTAACCATGATCCAGCTCTCCCAGCTGCTCTGGGCCGCTTATGGGATGAACGTCTGGGGAAAGCGGACCTCCCCGAGTGCCGGCGCCTGCTATCCATTTGAGATTTACGTGGTAGTTTCGAACGTTGAGGGCCTAAATCCAGGCCTCTACCACTACAAAGGGAGAGAACACGCCATTGAACTCGTTAGGGAGGGTGAGTTGAGTGGACCGTTGGCAAAGGCCTGCCTTGACCAGGAGCACATTGAGAGGGCACCGGTGAGTATAGTGGTGGTGGCCCACTACGAGAGGACGACGAGGCGATACGGGGAAAGAGGATACAGGTACGTGCACATAGACGCAGGCCACATGGGGCAGAACATCTACCTCCAGGCGACGGCTCTGGGACTTGGTACGGTTGCTGTGGGTGCTTTTAGGGATGAAGAGGTACGGGAAGTGCTCAACGTTCCGGGAGATCCGCTTTACATATTTCCCGTGGGAGTCCCCGCGGGGTAATCACACTATTTTTGGTTCACAAAAGAAAATTATATAAACCTAATCCACAAACCTTATCATGTCGAAAGTCGAACTTAAATGGAGTGATGTCGCATGGTGGAGTTTAGGGAAGACGTTTCTATAGTTTTGGGTGGTGCCGCAGGACAGGGCATCCAGACGGTCGAGGGAATCCTCACCTATGCCCTCAAGAAGTCCGGCTACCACGTCTACGCAAACAAGGAGTACATGTCCCGCGTCAGGGGCGGAATAAACACCACGGAGATACGCGTTTCTTCGAGGCGCGTCAGGGCCTTCGTGAAGAGGATAGACATACTCGTGCCGTTCAAGAAGGGCACCCTAACCTGGGTGAAGGAGAGGCTCGGCGAGAATACCGTTGTCCTCGGGGAGAAGGAAAACGTCGAGGAGGAGTTTTTGGACAAGGTCAACCTCGTTGAAGTCCCGCTCACCAAGATGGCCATGGAAGTCGGCAGTCAGCTCTACCTCAACACGACTGCGGCCGGCCTAATAGTCGGCCTCTTCCACGGCGACTTTGATGCTGTCGAGGAGTACATAAGGAAGCGCTTTGGAAGCAAGGGCGAGAACGTCGTCCAGAAGAACATTGAAGCCGCCAAGAAGGGTTACGAGCTGGGCGTTAAGCTCTGCGAGGAAGGAACCATCGGGGTTGAAGTCCAGAAGGACGAGAGCGTTGGGGAAGAGGTTCTCCTCACCGGAACCGAGGCGGTGGGAATAGGCGCTCTTGCCGGCGGCATGAACTTCCTGAGCTTCTACCCGATGAGTCCATCAACGGGAGTCTCCACCTTTGCCGCCCAGCACGCGGAGGACTTCGAGATAGTGGTTGAGCAGGTTGAGGACGAGATTTCAGCCATAAACATGGCACTCGGGGCGTGGTACGCTGGAGCGAGGGCGATGGTGAGCACCTCTGGGGGCGGCTTCGCATTAATGAGCGAGGCGATAAGCTTAGCCGGAATGGCTGAGAACCCGGTGGTGGTCCATCTCGCCCAGAGGCCAGGACCGGCCACAGGTCTGCCGACGAGAACGATGCAGGGTGATTTGAACCTTGTGCTCTACGCGGGTCACGGCGACTTCCCGAGGATAATCCTTGCCCCGGGTAGCCTTGAGGAGGCGTTCTATCTCACGGCGGAGGCCTTCAACTTGGCGGACAGGTACCAGGTTCCCGTGATAATACTCACGGATCAATACTTCGTTGACACCTACTACAACCTTCCGGCTCCGGACGTTGAGAAGGTCAAGTTCGAGCGCCACATAGTGGAGGCGAAGCCAGGCTATAGGAGGTACGAGCTCACCGAGGACGGAATCTCGCCGAGGGCTCTCCCTGGCTACGGTGAGGAGGTCGTGATTGCAAACGGTAACGAGCACGACGAGTGGGGAGACATAACCGAAGATGCCGAGCTCACGATAAAGATGCAGGAGAAGAGGGCCATTAAGAAGCTCGAGACGATAAAGAGGGACGCCCCACTGCCGAAGCTGATAGGAAGCGAGAACGCCAAATACCTCGTCATAGCGTGGGGTTCAACGCTCCACGTCGTTGAGGAGGCCTTTGAGAAGCTCGGGAGGGAAGATGTAGCGTTGCTCCACTTCAGCTGGGTCTACCCGCTCAACCCGAAGGTAAAGGAGTTCTTCGAGGGTAAGGTTCTCATTGACGTGGAGAACAACATCACCGGCCAGTTCGCGGAGCTTCTCAGGAAGGAGTTTGGAATTGGTGTCCATCACAGGATTCTGAAGTACGACGGGAGGCCGTTCTCGGTTGAAGAGGTTCTTGAGGGCCTCAAGGGGGTGATAGAATGAACGTTCAGCTTCCAACGGGGAGGGAGCTCTTCGAGCCGAAGAGGCCGGGGAGTGAAGACGTCGCCTGGTGCCCGGGATGCGGCAACTTCGGCATAAGGAACATACTTATCTCGGCCCTAACAGAGCTCAACCTAAGGCCCAACCAGGTAGCGGTCATCAGCGGCATCGGACAGGCCGCAAAGATGCCCCACTACATCAACGCCAACGGCTATCACACGCTCCACGGGCGCTCGATACCGATAGCAACCGGCGTAAAGGCCTCAAACCCAGAGCTTACGGTTATAGCGGAGGGTGGAGACGGCGATATGTATGCCGAGGGTGGAAACCACCTGCTCCACGCGATAAGGAGGAACCCGGACATAACGGTTCTAATCCACGACAACCAGGTTTACGGCCTTACCAAGGGACAGGCCTCGCCGACGACCATGAAGGGAATGAAGACCCCGACCCAGCCGTGGGGAGTGTTTGAGGAGCCGTTTAATCCTCTCGCCCTGGCAATAGCCCTGGACGCTTCCTTCGTCGCGAGAACCTTTATGGGCTACTTCAAGGAGAGCGTTGAGATAATCAAGAAGGCCATCCAGCACAAAGGCCTGGCAATAGTGGACATTCTCCACCCGTGTGTGAGCTTCAACAAGGTTAACACCTACGCATGGTACAGGGAGCACACCTACTGGATGGACGACCACGACCCCTACGACAGAGAGGCTGCCTTCAGGAGGGCAATCGAGAGTGACCCGATCCCGCTCGGGGTATTCTACATCAACGAGAAGCCTACCTTCGAGGAGATGGTTCCTGCATACAGGAAGGACAAGACCCCCCTCTGGAAGCGCGGGCCCAAACACGACCTCGTGGAGAAGTTCTTCGAGGAGAAGAAGCTCTGAGGGGCCTTAGGAGGTTTTCTTCTTTCACTTTGTTTCTGCAATTGAAAACCAATTTGGAGTGTGATCGCATGAAAGTTGGTGAAAAGGCGCCGGATTTCGTCCTCAAGGACCAGAACGGTGAGGAGTTCAAGCTCAGCGACTTCCGGGGGAAGAAGGTTCTCCTATCATTCCATCCACTGGCATGGACTTCGGTCTGCGAGAAGCAGATGAAGGCCTTGGAGGAGAACTACGAGCGCTTTGAGGAGCTGAACGTCGTCCCGGTCGGGATAAGCGTTGACCCAGTGCCGAGCAAGAAGGCATGGGCCGAGCACATGGGGCTGAAGAAGCTGAGGATTCTGAGCGACTTCTGGCCGCATGGAGCCGTGGCAAAGCTCTACGGCCTCTTCAGAGAGGACGGGGGCTTCTCCGAGAGGGCAAACGTACTGGTGGACGGGGAGGGGAAGGTAGCCTTCCTCAAGGTCTACCCGATAAGCGAGCTCCCTGACTTGGAGGAGATTTTCGGGTTCCTCGAGTGATTTTCTTTTTAAAATGTTGATACGCCGGGGAAGGAATGAAACAACTTCGTCCACAACCTTTGGTTTAGAGAAAGCTTTTTTATGTTCCCGCACCAAATAGGTTCGGTGATGAAAATGCCGAAGGTACGAGTCGAAAAGATATGCTCCGAACCGGAGCTGTACATAATTAGGGTGGACGATGACCGCATAGGCTACTTCGAGGCCACCTGGGACATCCCGGAGGGGATAACATACAACGCCTACATTATGAAGCTCGACGGTGCCGTGGTTCTCTTCGATGTCAGCAAGAAGGAGTACACCGACCTCTTCATGGAAGGCCTCAGGAAGGTCGTTGACCCGAAGGAGATAACCCACATCGTGGTGCACCATACGGAGCCGGACCACACAGGCACGCTTCCGAAGCTCCTTGAGGAGAACGGCTACAGGGCCCAGCTGATTGGGACAAACTTTGCGAAGAGGTTCCTCGAAGGATTCTACGGGGAGAAGGTCGTGGAGAACTTCTATACGGTCAAAGACGGCGAGGAGATGAAAATCGGCGGTAGGACGTTCCGCTTCATAGCAGTTCCATGGCTTCACTGGCCGGACACAATGATAACCTACGTGGTGGAGGACAAGTTCATCTTCGGCTGCGATGCGGGCGGCGGCTACGGAATTCCCGAAACGATAGACGACAGCGATGAGGAGGTAGTTGAAAAGTACCTTCCCCACGTCACCAAGTACATCGTTACCGTCATCGGGCACTACCACAAGTACATAGTCCAGAACATAAACAAGCTGAAGAGCTTGGGGATAGTTGAAAGCGCCAGGATGATCCTCCCTGGACACGGACTGGTTTGGAGAAAGGATCCCCTGAGAATATTTGAGCACTACGAGCGCGTTGGGGCCGGGACACCCACAAAGGACAAGGTTCTCGTGATATACGACTCCATGTACGGCTTCGTTGAGAAGAGGATGGAGGTCATCATAGACGAGCTCAAGAAGCACTCCAAGAAGCCCGTTGTCTACCGCTTCACGGACAAAGAAGCACCGGCCGTCAGCGACATCCTGGGGGAGGTTCCGGACAGCGAGGCGCTGGTGATAGGTGCCTCAACCTACGAGGCGGACATCCACCCGAGGGTGCGCTACACGCTCTTCGAGATACTCGACAAGGCCAACTACGAGAAGCCGGTTCTGGTTGTGGGGGCCTTTGGATGGGGTGGCGTTGCCGGCAAGAAGATTGAAACGCTCATATCAAGGAGCAAGTTCGACCTCGTGGACACAGTCGAGAGCAGGGGGATGATGTCCGAGGAAGACGAAGAGAAGCTTAGGGAGGGTGTTAGGAAACTCATCCAGTGGATTTCCTGAGTCTCTCAGTCGTTTATTTTGCATTTTATCAACCCTTAAATAGTTTGAAGGAGAGATTATCTATGGTGATGTCTTTATGAACGAGAAGGATATCGTTGAGCGGGTCTCAAAGCTCTCCCCGAAGGAGATTCTGGGCTACGCCATCGCCTCGGAGGAAGGGGCCAGGGAGTTCTACGAGAGCCTCTCATCCAAACTCGGGGAACTCTTGGGCGACTTTTTTAGAGACCTCGCCAGAGCAGAGGAGAGCCACAGGAAAATCCTTCTGACCCTCCATGAAAAGCTCTTTGGGGATACCAACTACAGCGTCCCCGAGGGCATTCCCCTCGCCGAGAGAGCCGTGGAGGTCGAGACTGTCGCCAACCTCATTGAGGCCATGGAGGTCGCACTCCTCAACGAGAAGACCGCAGAGAGAATTTACACCCACCTCGCCGAGGCCCTGCCCGACCACAGAGGCATTCTCCTGCTCCTCGCGGCCCAGGAAGAGGCTCACTACGCATCCATAAAGAGCCACAGGGAATACCTCGAGGGGCTGAGAGAGGGCGAGCCTGACTACGTGGAGGCCCCCGTTGACTACATCAACAGCCAGCTTGAGATGTACATCAACCCGAGAGGAAGGTTATGAGGTGGATAGGTTGAGGGTAGTAATCGTGGGGGATGGACCCGGGGGAGTTGAGCTCGCGGGCCGGCTCGCGGGGGAGTGGGACGTCACGGTGGTGGATAGGGAAACCCTTCCCCACTACACCAAGCCGATGTTAAGCCACTACATAGCCGGATTTGTGAGGCGGGAAAAGCTCTTTCCCCACGGTCTGGACTGGTACGAGAAGAAGGGTATTGACCTGCGCCTTGGAATCGAGGCAAAGCTCATTGACCGGGCCAGAAAAGTTCTCCTGACCGATGGGGGCGAGGTATCCTACGACGTCCTCGTTCTCGCCACGGGGGCAAAACCGAGGGAGCCAACGGTGGAGGGGAGGGAGCACATCCTCACACTCAGAACAATTTGGGACGCCGAGAAAATCAAAGCCGCCATTGAGGAAGAGGGCGGGGCGGTGATAATCGGGGGAGGCTTCATAGGCCTTGAGCTCGCCGGGAACCTCGCGAAAGCCGGTTACGATGTGCATCTCGTTCACCGGAGTGGAACCCTCCTCCACCTCGACGAAGAGCTGAGCGGCATGATAAAGGGAAGACTCGAGGAGGCGGGGGTGACCTTCCACCTGAACGCCGACCTCTTAAAGGCAGACGCGGAGGGGATTACCACAACCAAGGGCTACATCCCCGGAAAGCCGAAGGTGTGCGCGATAGGCATAGTTCCCAACGTGGAAATCGCAAGGAAGAGCGGAATCCACGTCGGGAGGGGGATTCTAATAGACGAGGGCTTCAGAACGTCAGCGAAGGACGTCTATGCCATAGGGGACTGCGCGGAGTACAACGGAATAATCTGCGGGACGGCGAAGGGGGCCGCGGCCCATGCGAGGGTTCTGGCGAACCTGCTCCTCGGAAAAGAGGATCGCTACGACTTTGAATTCCGTTCAACCCTCTTCAAGTTCGGGGACCTTCCGCTGGCAATAATCGGAAACACACGTGGGGAGGGCCACTGGCTGGAGGAGGGCGTTAAGGTCTTCACGGAGGGCGAAAGGGTAACCGGCGCGGTGATAATAGGGGATGCCCGGAAGGCGTTTTCCCTCGAGAGGAGGATAAAGGAAGGAGTTTCCCTCCGGGAACTCTGAGAAGTGCCAAACGTTAATATAGATATGAAGCAATTATGTATTGGGGGGTTTGGTATGGTTCCGGAAGAAGTTGTCGAGGGGCTTCCCCTCGAAAAGATAAAGGACTTCTCGCTTGAGGAGCTCCTTGGAATGGCCATCAAGGCCGAGATAGGTGCCAGGGAGTTCTACGAGAGCCTCGCCGAGAGGATTGAAGTGGAAACCCTTAAGGACAAGATAGAATGGCTTGCAAAGGAGGAGGGCAAGCACGAGGCCCTGCTGAGAAGGGTCTACGCCTCGATGTTCCCCGGGAAGGAGATCGTCTTCCCAAAGGAGCACATAGGGCCGGAGCTAAAGCCCGTTGCCAAGGAGCTTCACGGTGCCCAAGACCTCATAGACCTCATCCGCTGGGCTATGAAGGCGGAGGAGATAGCCGCGGCCTTCTACGAGGAGATAGAGAGTATGGTCGAGACGGAGGACAGAAAGAGGCTCATGCGCTACCTCAGCGACATGGAGAGGGGGCATTACTACACCCTAAAAGCCGAGTACGAGCTCCTCCTCGACTGGGAGATGTACAGCCAGATGATGCACATGGGGCCGTGAGGGCTTCACACCACTTTCTTTTTCTGATTCAGAAAATCAGGAAGGCAAGTTTGGAATTCACACCTAAATCATCCTTTTCGAAAACCTTATTAGGGTATCTGAACAAATTAAGGTGGTGTTTGAGGATGCGTAAGTTTGGTGCGGTTTTGTTGACTTTAATAATGGCTCTCGCCTTTGTGAGCGGCTGTATAAGCCAGAATGAAGGAGTCCCCACCATCGTTATCGGCTCAAAGCCCTTCAACGAGCAGTACATAGTTGCCCACATGATAGCCCTCCTCCTCGAGGAAAACGGCTTCAAGGCTGAGGTCAAGGAAGGCCTCGGCGGAACCCTCGTCAACTACGAGGCGCTAAAGCGGGGCCAGATAACGCTATACGTCGAGTACACCGGAACGGCATACAACAACATCCTCAAGCTCGAACCCCCTGCGAAGTGGGACCCCGACTACGTCTACGAGAAGAGTAAGGAGGAGCTCCTCAAGCGCGATGGAATATTAACCCTCGTAAAGCTTGGCTTCCGCGATGACTACGCGATAGCCGTAAAGAAGGACTTCGCGGAGAAAAACAACCTGAAAACGCTGAGCGACCTAGCACCCTACGCCTCGAAGATGACCCTGGGGACAGACCCAGAGTTCGCGACGAGGCCCGACGGTCTGCCCAGGATAAAGGAGGTCTACGGCTTCACCTTTGGAGAGGTCAAGCAGATGGAGCCGACGCTCATGTACACGGCAATAAAGAACGGCGAGGTTGATGCCATCTCCGCCTACACCACCGATGCGAGGGTTGACCTCTTCGGGCTGAAAATCCTGGAGGACGACAAAGGGGCCCTTCCGCCCTACGACGCGGTAATACTGATCCGGAAGGACTTCGCTGACCAGCATCCTGAGGTCGTTGAGGTTCTCAAGAAGCTCGAGGGGCTCATTGACACGGACACGATGCGCGCTCTAAACTACCAGTACGACGTGGAGAAGAAGGACGCGAGGGACATAGCGAGGGAGTTTTTAATCGAAAAGGGTCTCATCAAGGGCTGACTTCCTTTTTATTTTGGTGATGGGGATGCTCTTCAACAGGATTGATAGTATTGAGCTCAGGGGCGTCACGAAGCGCTATGGAAGCTTTGTGGCCGTTGACCACGTTGACCTCGAGGTTATCGGCGGGGAGCTTCTTATACTCATAGGGCCGAGCGGCTCGGGAAAAACCACCCTTCTGAGGACCGTAAACCGCCTCGTGGAGCCCGACGAGGGCGATATTTTTATCAACGGACGAAACGTCAGGGAGTTTGACGTTGTTAAGCTGAGGCGGAGCATCGGCTACGTCATCCAGCAGATAGGCCTCTTCCCGCACATGACCGTTAAAGAGAACATCTCCCTCCTGATGAGACTCGAGGGCTGGGGTGAGGAAGAAATAGAAAAGCGGGTCGGCGAGCTTTTGGACTTGGTAGCCCTCCCGCGGGAGTTCTCGGAGAGGTACCCCCACCAGCTCTCCGGCGGCCAGCAGCAGAGGGTAGGCCTCGCAAGGGCCTTGGCTTTAAACCCTCCCCTCCTCCTCATGGACGAGCCTTTTGGGGCTTTGGACCCCATTTTGAGAAAGCAGCTCCAGGAGGAGTTCGCGAGGATAAAGGAGACCCTCGGGAGGACGATAATATTCGTTACCCACGACATAGAGGAGGCCTTCAGGCTTGGGGATAGAATAGCGATAATGAGGAACGGAAGGCTCGTTCAGGTTGGCTATCCCGATGAGCTCGTTCTGAACCCGGCCGATGAGTTCGTCGCTAAGTTAGTCAACGCGGACAAGAAGTTCAAACACCTTGACACGCTGAAGGTAAGGGACATAATGATAGACGTTGGCCCCTACATAACCGAAGCGGAGAACGTTGAAGCCGTTCTGAGATGGATGAGGGAGAACGACCGTGAGTTCGCGGTTCTGACAAAAAACGGTGCCCTTATTGGAACGGTGACTCTAAGTTCACTCCTCAAAGCGGGAACCCTTGAGGAGGCGATTGACAAACCTTTGACGCTTTTACCGGACGATTCCCTCGCCTCGGCACTCTCGGAGATGAAGGGCAAAGGAGAGTTCATGGCGCTCGTGGTGGAGGGGGAGAGGCCGGTGGGCGTTTTGCTCGCCAGCGAAGCCCTGCTGAGGCTTGTGTGAGGTGTTCCCATGGATATTCTCTGGGTCTGGGAGAGCCAGAATCTCACCCAAAGGACGCTTGAGCACCTCCGCATGTTCGGGATAGCCCTGGCCTTATCAATCATTATCGGCGTTCTCCTCGGTCTCTACCTCTACAGGCGGCCAAAGTTAGCACCCCTTGCATTCAACGTCCTAAACATCCTGGAGACGGTGCCAACGCTCGCGCTCCTCGTCCTCCTCCTTCCCCTTCTCGGCCTCGGGGAGAAGCCGACGATAGCGGCCTCGGTCATCTACTCCATCCTCCCCATAGCGAGGAACACCTACACCGGGCTGACGAGCGTTGAGAGGAGCTACATTGAGGTGGCCGAGGCGATAGGCCTCAACGAGCGGGAGATTCTCTTGAGGGTGCGCCTCCCTCTGGCTTTGCCGCTCATAGCCGCGGGAATAAGGATAGCCGTCGTTTTTACCATGGGCGTCGTTACCCTCGGCGGCCTTATAGCGGCCGGCGGGCTCGGGGCACCGCTCCAGACGGGCATACACCTCTACAACAGGAACATAATAATCGTCACCGGCCTGTGGGTTGGGGTTTTGGCTCTCATCCTCGACGGGGTCGCCGCGATGGTTGAGAAATACCTGAGGGGTCGTTATGGTAGGCGTTGAGAGGGTTCTGGGGGCCTTTGGCGAGCACCTCGTTTTGACATACGCCTCGCTTTTTCTCAGCATAGCGGTGGGAATACCTCTAGCTATACTCTCACTCAGGAGCAAAAGGCTGGCATCGTTTATAACCGGCTTCGCCAACCTCGTGCAGGCCATACCTAGCTTCGCGGTTGTTGCCATAGTGGTTCCCCTCCTCGGGATCGGCTTCACTCCCGCCGTCTTTGCTATATTCCTCAGGGCGCTTCTCCCAATAGTCAAGAACACCTACGTTGGCCTGAGCGATGTGGATGAGGCGATGGTTGAGGCTGCCCGGGGAATCGGTCTTACCGAGTGGCAGATAGTAAGGCACGTCCGGTTCCCCCACGCCTATCCGGCAATGTTCGCGGGAATAAAGTTCGCGGCGGTTCTGGCCAACTCGATAGCGATATTGACAGCTATAATCGGCTCCGGGGGACTGGGGAGTCTGGTCTTTGAAGGCCTGGCGAGTTTCAACACGGATAAAATCCTCGCCGGCTCAATCCCGGCCATATTGATGGCGGTGTTCATTGACCTGAGCTTCTCCTATCTGGAGAGGCGCTTCACTCCGGAAGGCATAGGAGGTGTGTGATGTGAAGGTTGTTGTGGGGGCAAAACCCTTCAACGAGCAGATAATCCTCGCCCACATAATTGGAAAGCTCCTCCGGAGGGCGGGGTTTGAGTACGAAGTCAGGGTGAGCGAACCAAAGCTGGAGGCAAACCTCGAGGCCCTTGACAGGGGGGAGATAGACCTCTACGTCGAGTACACCGGAACGGCATACAACGCCCTTCTCAAGCTTCCTCCCATGGAAGAGTGGAACGCGGAGAGCGTGTTTGAGGCGGTTAAGGAAGGGTTCAGGGAGAAGGACATAGAAATAATCTCGAGGCTCGGCTTCAGGAACGACTTCGCACTCGCGGTAAAGAAAGAGCTGGCGGAGAGGGAAGGGCTCAGAAGCATAAGCGATCTCACGAGAATCTCGAAAAACCTTGTCTTCGCATGCCCCGGCCCTTACGTCGAGAGGCCCGACGGCCTGCCAAGGCTCAGGGCGGTCTATGGCCTGGAGTTCAAGGAAGTCAGACCGATGATGCCCGATGAAATGTACACCGCTCTCGTGGAGGGCAGGACTGATGTGATAACGGCCTTTACCACCGACCCCAGAGTGGATCACTATCCCGTTTACCTCCTTGAGGACGATAAAAAGGCCCTGCCGCCCTACGAGGCAATAATTGTTGCAAAGAACCTCCCAAAAGAGGCCAAAATCGTCCTCAGGGGGTTAGAAGGGAAAATAACAACGGAGAGAATTAGGCGGGCCAACCATCTGGTCGAGTTCGAAGGGAAAAATGGGGAAGATGCAGCCAGGGAGTTCCTAAAGGTGCCTTTGTGAGTGTTACTTTTTCTCTCTGAAAGCTCTCTTCAGGGGGAGGGAGTTACTCCTTGTACTTCGCGATGAGCTCCGCCAGGAGCCTGTGGTGCTCCTGCTCGTTCTTCACGAGCGCCTCAGCGAGCCCCTTGAAGAGCGGGTGGGTCATATTCTCGGCCATCTTCTGGTAAGTTTCTATCATGTCCTTCTCAATGTCTAAGTGCATCTCCGCGAAGCGCTTGACGAGCAGTTTCTGCTCCGTGGAGAGCTCTATCTCCTTGACCTCCTCAACAGGACCCTCACCACCAAGTTTTTCTATTTCCTTCTGGGCATCTAGGATGGCCTTCATTAAGTGTTTGTGTATTATAGTGTCAACGGCTATCCTGGCCACGACCTTCTCAACGCCGGTATACCTGAGCCCCTGCCCGCGGAGCCTTCCGAGGCCATCGGTGTAACTGGAGGCGGCCTCCTTCTCGGTTTCATAGGCCTTTTTAACAAGAGGTTCACTCATGGACATCACCGGTTATACGTTTGGTGTTCGAAATATATAACCCTTTTTGCATAAATCACCGGTGTGCCACCAGAACACGGGGGATATGAAAAACAGAGTAACAAAAACAGAAAACGCAGGGGAGGGGTGAATAAAAGGTCACCCAAGGACAACGACGGCACTCGGATCTTTGACCCTTAGGGCAAGGGCCTCACTTGCCAAGAAGGCGACCTCCTCTCCCTCCGGCCCAAGCTCCTTAAGGTCCACCCCCTGTCCAATGACGATATCAAGGACCGCCGGAGTGTTTGCGAAAACTATTACCTTGTTCTCGTCCACGTTGGGCGTTACAAAGATCCCTCCACGGAACACCTTGTTTAGGACTTCAATCAGCATTTTCCCTCCCTGCTCATGGACTCTGAGCAGCTTTGCATACCGTTTGGGGTTGATCACAAGGGCGAAAGGCCCGGAAGAAGATTCTCCGGCAGTTTGGAGTGCCCCCATCAGGTTGTCCAGTGCCTCCTCAGTTGTCACCCAATCTGTGAGCGGAACCTTCTTGGCCCCTGCCGAGAGAAGTTCATTCACTATCAGTGCTTCCTCATCCTTAACGAGGAGCTCCCCCGCCTTGACGGCAACTGCAGGGTCGAATGAGCCGTCACTGAGCTCCCTGAGACCAACGTAGAACTTCTTCGTGAGGAGTGGTATCGGCCTGTACTCCTGTTTTACTACCCTGACGCCGTCCTTCTGCTCTATCACATCAACCCTATAGGACTGCAGGCCAAGCATCTTCGTTCTGGGTAGTGCGTTGTAAAGAACCCTTCCCCTTTCAACGGCCCCCATGAGGGCCTCCTTGAGAACCTTCATGTAGTCTGAGGCCTGTGCCTCGGGGTCTCCAGGGGAGAGTTCAGTCTTGATCCCGGTCATCTCCTCTACCTCTTCAAAACCGTCCTTAAGCTCCCCCACCTGCTCTGAGTCGAGGTGAAGGAGCAGTGCCATGAACTCGCCCACATGGGCTTTTTCCTCCCTGGCAACATCCAAGAAAACTGTCTTAAGCTTCTCGTCCTCTATAAACTGCGCAAACTGCTCGTAGAAATTTATGGCGTCAAGTTCTGCCTCAATGGCCCAGCGGAGAGCCTGTGCTATCTCTTCCTTGGAGAGGGGTTTTTCTCTAGATATCGAAACAGGGTTTAACCCCAGCATGGAACCACCACCATAAGGTCTCATTCTTCCTAAATAACGTTTTTTCATCAAAAATGTAGAGGGGTATCACCTCAGGAACTTTGAGACATATGGGCTTTCCCCGGGTTTGCTTCTCCTGAAGTGGCCGCTCGGCTTCCCGGTCAGGAGCTCCTCGAACCAGGCCTCGTGCTCTATCTCCTCGTGGAGGATGGCCAGGGCGAGGTCGTACGTCCTTGGGTCCTTGCCGAGGGTGTAGTTGCATATCTCCGTGTAGACTCCCACGGCACAGCGCTCCGCCTCAAGGAGAACCTTAAGGATGCTCTCAACGGTCGGCTCCTCAGGAAGGTAGGCATCGTGGCACCAGGCCATCTTCGAGAAGTCCACGATGTCCCTTGGGAGTTCCCCGCCGAGTTCGTATATCCTCGGAACGAGGGCCTCGAAGTGGTTCCTGTCTTCAAGACGAGCGTCCTCAACTATCTCCTTTATCGTCTCGCCTTCTAGACCGGCCGCGTGGTTTCTCAGAACGGTGTAGTAATAATAGGTCGTAAACTCCGCTGCCGCCGCCCTCAACAGCATCTCCAGAAGCTTCTCCACATCTATGCCCGCCCTCTCGACGAGCCTCCTGTTGTGTTCCGACATAGGATTCACCAGATTTTAGTTGTGGCTTCTATTTAATAAACTTTTCTATTTAGAAATTATTTCTAATTAGAAAGGCTTATAAATGAAAGAGCCCCACATCCAAACATGTGGAAAGAAAAAGCCATTGAACTGCTCAAGAAAAGGGGATACAAACTGACCCCCCAACGGTTGAAACTGATAGAGGTCCTTGGCTGGATTGGGGAGGAGCACCCCTCCATGAGCCACCTCCTTGAGAGGATAAGGGAGGAGTTCCCCACCGTGAGTTTCTCGACGCTTTACTCCAACCTTATGACGCTGAAAGAGCTCGGTCTCGTTGAACTTTTCTCCGTTGAGGGTGAGACGAGGGTCGAAATCAACACGAAGCCCCACATAAACCTTATCACAAAGGACAGAGTTGTTGACATCGAAGACCCAGAGATCATTGAGACACTGAAGAAGAAGCTGGGGAGAGAGGTGAAGTTGGTTAACGTGCTCATTGAATGAAAAGAAAAGGCATTACTCCACCTCAAGGCTGAAGTCCTGGTAGTCCATCCATATGCCCGTCTTCATGATGGAGTCGTACTGGGCCTTCAGGAGCTCGTAATGGGCCTTTTCTACCTTGGCCAGCTCCTCGAAGGTTCTCCTAATACTTTCGTGCTCCGCTTCCTTTGCCGCCTTCTCATAGAACTCCCACGTGCGCTTCTCCTGCTCCATGCCTATCTTCACGGCATCAACTTCGCTCAGCTCTCCGCTGTACTTGGGGGACAGCTCCTCCAGCATCTCCGTGTTCACCGCGGGGAGCTCGCACTTATCCACGAGCTTCTCGGCGAATTTTTCCTCAAAGATGTCCCAGTGCTCGGCCTCCTCCCCAGCAAGGAAGAGAAACATCCTCTTTGCCCGCTCGTCCTTGGTCTTCTTTGCGAGCTCTATATAAAACCTCAGCTCGGCCTTCTCAACCTCCAGGGCCAGGGCCAAAGCCTCAAGTTCGTTCATGGTATCACCAATAGGATTTTAGGGCCTCAAACCTAATAACCTTATGGTGGACAGGAATGAGGATTGAAAGGGTGGAGAGGCCTCTCGCTCTAAAGGATGAGCTCGTAAAGTTCGTCTTCCGTGTTTACCAGGGCACCGACGGGGCGTATCCCGCGCTCGAATGGGTGAAGGAGAAGCCCTCAACCGATGACTTCGATGGCTTCAGGAAAGTGTACGAACCCTTCCTCCAGTTCCGTCTTGGGGAGGAATTCGACGAGCTCTACGTTCTGAGGGACGAAGGTGGGAAAATTCTGGGCGTTATAGCTCTCGTCTACAATCTTGAGGGCAAGGACGTATGGTGGGTGCCGGAGGAGATAAAGGGTGAAAAAACGGGCCTCATAGAGTTCTTCATGGTGGAGCCGGCCCACAAGGGGAAGGGCTACGGGTCGAAGCTTTTGAACTTCGCCATCGAGAGGCTGAAGGGGCTCGGAAAGGAAGCGTACATAGTGACCTTCCCGAACCTTGAGGCTTATTCATATTATCTAAAGAAGGGCTTTGCAAAGGTCATGGACTACCGGGAGTTCGTGGTGTTGAGGTTCGGGGAGGGACAATAGGGAAAAATCGAAAAGAACGTGCTACACCCTAGTTTTACCTTCCACCCCCACAGCCTCTTCCTCTGAACCTGCATATGGCCTTGTCAGCTGCCTGCCCGGAAGTTTTCCACTTTTTATAGACCCCCTGCTGAATCCTTTCTTTTGTTAAACTGTTTAGCTCACGTTTTGTCCAAATGTTAAATAAAAACTGTTTTATACCTGGGGCACATAATTCCCTATATAATCCACGGTTTTTTGACGAGTTTCGTCGCCATGCGAAAAAGGTGGTGTATGAGATGAGAAGTAGGTTTGTAGGTTTTGCTCTGCTTCTGGTCGTAGTACTTCTCAGTGCGTTCATCTCCGCGTGCATAAACCAAGGTGTTAATACAGAAACGGCCAGCAGGCCAACAGAAACAGTAACGAAAACGGAAACCGAGACAGAAACCAAAACAGAGACCATCACCGACACATATCCATCAACGGAAACTCAAACGGAAACAACATCACCTACTACCACAACTCCAAAGCAAGATGCTCAGATTGATGTAAAGCTAAAGGAGCTTGAGGAGGCAGTGGGGCTAATTGACAGTGTTTTCGGTAGCGGAGAGAAGCAGGCAATGAGGCTCTTTTCAAACGTTACCCTCGTGAGAGCATCACCAAAAGAGGAAGAATTTCACAGGCTTATGAGACTTGCCGAAAACGAAGATAACAAGACCAAGAAGCTTGAATACCTCTCCGATGCATACATTATTCGCTTTGCCCAGATGGTAACCCTGAGAAACGCCCTTATAACAGCAGCAATTGAAAGAACCTACTGGAACGGGGTAAAGGGAGGAGAAGCCATTAACGAGTTCTACAACGAGGACGGGATTTTTTTGGTGGATGGAAAGAGGGTCTCAGCAAGAGAGATGGCCCAGAATACCCTAAAGGCAGTTGAGGGCAAGGAAATTGTCTCCATCGAGATATACCACCCTGCGAGCGGTCTGAGGTTTGCAGATACCGGAGACCCAAGCCAAGGGTGGAAAATCGCTCCCCAAAACTCCTTCAGAATCGTGGTTCCCCCACTCAAGGTCGTGAAGTTTAAGGCCGGTTCCGAGCTTGCCAAAGCGGTGAACAGGGCGCTTCCACAGGGCAATATAGTGGTGAAAGAGGTAAGGAGAGGTTCTCTCATCAGCGAAATCCCCTACGGAGAGCCACAGGGAGTTAAGCTCGGCCCGGGAGTGTACGCGATCGATGGCGTTGGGTGCATTGGAGCCAACCTCCCTCACGACGAGATACTGACCGGAGACAACGTCATAACGATAACCCCCTACAACCCCTTCATCCCATGCAGCTACCCCGTTAACGGCACGCTGCTGGTGGTAGGAAACTACAGCGAAGCCAGGGAACTCAGCTCGGAGGAGTTTGTCGAGATACAGCGGGAAATCCCGGGGGCAAAGGGCTATTCGAAGGCCATTGGAATTCCTCCTGGAGAGTACAAGGTAACCACAATGGGCTTTGGTCTCGCAATGGTGGATGCCGAAACTGGAGAGATAATTGGCGAGGCAGCATTGCAGGGAAGCGATATCCGGAAGGACATCACCGTCAATCCGGTGTCAAGGGACTTCTTTTTGGCCGTTATGGGTGGAACTCCCGAGGTGGCAAAGGTCGGCTGCTGGCTGGTTGAGACGGACGAAAATGGAGACGTAATCCTCAACATAAAAGAAAAATGCAGCTCTCCGGTTCTTCTCCGCGTAAGTCCCGAAAGTTCGGTTGATGTTCCAAAAGTGGAGCGCATTCCGCTGGAAGAGGTGGACGTTTTCGTGGGAGGAGGCAACATGACTGCCATGAGAATGACCATAAACGAAGAATACAAGGGAAAACCCTACGTGGATAGGGTTAGTGTGGACATCAAAGGCCTTAATGAGTCCGCGGATACATTCCATGCTTCCGTGAAGATGAGAGACGTCCTTGATCCGGAATCTGCGATAGACATGTTCATAAAAATCGATGGGATTGATGGAGAATCAAACAGCACAGCTTGGGGCTTCCCGCTGACGGTAAACGAAACCACAGCGTATCCCGGCCCCTACAGTCCGTTCCTGACGAGAACGCTGAGTCCCTTCCATATGGAAAATTCCTTCACAGGGGAGCCTATCGAGGGAAACGATATAGCAAAGCTGCCCGTCCCCTCCGCCGTTGGGGAGAGGCTTTCCCACCCCGACTACGGGACGTCAGATGAAGGCCAGATACCCTTCGTCATAATAACCGGCGGGGGCGGGGTTAAGAACGGAATCCCAGAGTACATCATGGAGATACCCTTGAGTTTGGGAGAGCACAGCTTGGACAGGCTTATCATCGAGGTTCTGACCCTCAGAGACCTTGCTACGGGCGAAGAGAGCATGGTGCTCTTCATAAAGCTGATTGGAGCTGATGGCAGGTTCAACTTAAGGTCAGAGATATCCAGAGTGGAGAGTATCCTCGTACTGGAAGCACCCTCAATAACCATAAACGAGGAAGACAAGCACAAGTGAAAGATGTAGGAATTCACCGGGGCATTTCCCTTACGTGAACGTCCATCTGCGGGAAGGGTATCTCTATGCCCTCCCTGTTGTAGGCGTCGTATATGGCCTTCGTTATCTCCCCTTTTACCGTCCAGTAGTCCGGGGTCTTCGCCCATGGCCTGAGCTGAAGGTTTATTGACGAGTCCGCTAGGGCGGTTATTGCCACGCTCGGTGCCGGGTCGTCGAGAACGAGCGGGTGGTTCTTCATAACGTCCATGGCTATCTTCACGGCCCTGTCGAGATCGGTGCCGTAGGCTACACCTATGTCAACGTCAACCCGCCTTACGGGCATTCTGGTGTAGTTGATTATAGGACTTCCCCAGACGAGTCTGTTTGGAATCATGATAAGGACGTTGTCGGGGGTTATGAGCGAGGTTGACATAACACCAACAGCCTCGACCATCCCCGTCTGGCCGCTTACGCTGATGACCTCCCCCTTGTCAAAGGGCCTGAGCGCCGCGATCCACACTCCCGCGGCGAGGTTTGTGAGGGTGTCCTGCATTCCAAAGCCCAAGACCAGACCAATAACTGCCGAGAGGCCCAGCACCACCGAGCCTACGGCCATACCCAGGGCCCTGACGGCAAGGAGTATCACCGCAACGTAGAGCAGGGCGCTCAAAAACCTTCCAAGGAACTCGACCACCAGCTCCGGGAGTTTCGTCTTCTTGAGACCCCTCTTAAAAGCCCCAACAACAATTTTCACAGTAATCCAGCCAACGGCGAGAACAACCAGTGCTGTTATGACCTGCACTGGTGTTATATTCACATAGGGGAGTGTGGCATCGAGTGCCATCATCATACCATCTCCTTACAAATTTTTACTTTTTTAGTTTGTCTTTGAAGTATTTAACGTTTGGCTTTTTCACTGGTGAGTTACATAACAATTTGGCAAACATAAATGCGGAAGTGACGTAAAATTATCCGAGGAGCGAGAGTCCGTAAAGCACCTGAAGTACCAGGAGGAGAATAGCCACGATGGCAATAACTTTGTGCTGATTCCTCCGAAGTTTTCTGGCCAGAAAAGCTCTGCCGCTGAGCGCCGTAAGGAGAACGTAGAAGTACACAAAAAGCCCAAATTTTCCGTGTAAGGAGGGAACGCCGCCGACTGTGTAGAGCATGTAGGCAACACCGATGGTGAGCAGCCCCACGGCGGAATAAATGAAGAAATGATGCCACCTTCGTTTATGCCTCCTCGCGTAGTAAATTCCCAGGAGAAAGAAAAGGAGTGCGGTGGTCTGCACCACTGCGTGTATCTGGAACGGTTCCATCAAAATCACCCGTCGAGCTGTAACTCTCCATAACCCCTCGCTATGTTGTGCTTGGTTGTGAAGTCGTCGGCATCGGCCATTGCGAAGATAAAACCAACCTTCTGGCCGGGTGTGAATGCTTTATCGTACTGGTCGCCGGTGTTGAGCTTCCTCTTGAACTCTATCACGGTGTAACCATTCTCCTCTTTCCCGGCATACTCAAGGATATCATTGCTCCCCCCGAGCTTCTCATCCGGTGGATGGGGTCCGTAGGTTCCGGTGGAGTAGGCATCAATCACGACGGTATTCCCGTCCTGAACCCACCCAAAGACCATGTCGGCATCTTTCATCTTGTCGGTGGGCTCAAAACCTATGGCCACCCATCCGCTCGTCTGCCCCTTGAGGGCCATGTAGAGGTAGGTATCGCCGTTCCGCCAGTAAATGGTGAGCTTTCCATCCGCCAGGGAGAGCCCGTGGGCGTACTCGTTCTCCCCGATGACGCCATCTGCATTCCACTCCCCGAGCGAGAGCTGCGGAGTTGTGGAGCCCTCTGTTTGAGCGGGGGATGTCGTTGTTTCCCCACCACCGATGCATCCACTCACAAATATGGCCAGCACCAAGAGGGTCACGCCCAAAATTCTCTTCATGATAACACCCGCTGTATATTCTGTCCTTTGTACTCATATACGTTATGATTTCCCCCAAATTGACCAATATTGCCCAGAATGTCTTTTATATTTTTAAGCCAACATGGGATTGAAGTGGTATTATGCGCAAGTTGCTGTTTGCATTCATCTTAATTGCCCTTCTGGCAGGGGCGGTGCACCTTGGAGGGAGAAAAAACACGTCCCAACCTCCTGGGCCGGAAGAGGGAGAGCCCTCCATAGAGGTAACAGGTCTCGTCGAGAGACCCTACAACATGACCTACGACGAACTCATGACACTCCCCTCAAAGAACGTTACGGCCGACCTTTACTGCGTGGACAACCCCAAGAGGCCGAGAAAAAACGGCACGTGGGCGGGGGTTCCGTTAAAGGTGCTAATTGAGAAGGCCGGTCCCACGGGGGGTGCATCAAAGGTCGCCCTCTACGCGAGCGACGGCTACACCACCGACCTTTACCTCGCGAGTGTCATGCGGGACGATGACATAATAGTGGCATACTCCTTCAACGGTGAACCGATAAGCCCCAGACTTGTCGTCCCAGGAAGGTGGGGCTACAAATGGATAAAGTACATCCACAAAAATAGAGCTCGTCAACTACAACTTCCTCGGGACGTGGGAGAGCGCCGGCTACCCAGACGATGCCTACATCGAGGAGCTCGGTGAGGGGGTGAGGTGATGAACCTGAAGAGCGCGTTAAAACTCGTCGAATGGACGTCCTTTCCGCTGCTCCTCATAACGGGCCTCATGGTGGTGAGCGGATACGCTCTGACGAGTGAAGCGGCGCAGAGGGCGTCCCTCTTCATTGACTTCACGAGGGCGAGCACGCTGCACCTTGGGCGCTTCTTCAGGCTGAGCATTGTTCTCCTCTTTCTGGCCCACAGCTATGCAGGAACGGAGCTTTTCCTGGCCAGACGGGTGAAGAATGAGCGGGTAAGGGCTTTTGTGGAGTACTCCACGCTGGCGTTTCTTGTGTACGTGGCGTGGGTGGCCCTCAACGGCGAGCTTGGGAGGTGAGGCATCAACCTCTCATTAAGGGCGGCCTGAAAATGCCCTCGACCTCTTCCCTTATCTTCTCGAAAGGCCCCGCCAGGTATACCTTCCCGCCGCTGATGACCACTCCAAAATCGGCGATGTTCTCGAACGGCTCCCATATGTGGCTTATTATGACGAAGCTCCTGTCTCTGGCCTTCCATTCCCTTATTACCTCCACTATCTCGGCAACGCTCTCGAAGTCCACGTTGGCCAGCGGCTCGTCGAGGAAGATCACGTCAGGTTCGCCAACGAAGGCCTGGGCCAGAGAGAGGCGCTTCAGCATCCCGGAGGAGTAGCCCTCTATTATCCTGTCGAGAGCCTCATCAATGCCGAAGAGCCGCGCCGCTTCCTCCACATCTCCCGCACCGGCTCCCCTGCCCCTCGCTATGAACTCAAGCCATTCCCTCCCCGTGGTCAGCTTTGGAAACCTTCCGGGGTCGAAGGCGACGCCAACGTTCCTCCTCGCCTCGGGACTTTTCCAGGGGTCTTTTCCGAGGAGCCTCACGCTGCCCTTCGTGGGTTTGTAGAGGCCGAGGGCAACCTTTAGGAAGGTGCTCTTTCCGCCGCCGTTGGGGCCGAGGATGAGGGTTAAGCCTTCGGGAACCTCAACCGTAACCCCGCGAAGAGCCTTTATCGGCCCGAAGTACTTGTGCAGGTTCTCCGCCTTGATTATCATCTCCTGCCACCCCCGATGAGAGTTACTGCCAGGAGACCCCCAAAGAGCGCCGTCGTCCACAGGTGGGCCGTCTTCTGCCTCCCTGGAAAGCCCACGTCAACGGGCGTTACGGTTATCGTTATCCCCTGGCTGGAGTTCCCGCTGAACTCGTAGTACCCTGGATGCGGAAAGACGAGAGAGAAAGCCCCGTTGCCGCTCACCTTTCCGTTGAATATCACCTCACCGGTCTGGAGGTCCTTCACCCTGAATTCTCCCGTGCCGACGGCGTAGAGCTTTGATGATGATGCAGAGGAAACGTAAATCGCCGTCGTCTGCCTATCGGCCACGAACGCGCTGTGGTAGTGGACATCGCTCGGCTCGAGGCCGGACTGCAGGCCAAGGCTCAGGAGCGAGACGAGCATGAGGGTGAGGAGGAGAACCCGGAGGAGCCTCATCTCACGTCCCTCCAGTTGCCGATGATGAGGTAGAGCACCGTGAGAACCAGCGCCGGAAGGAGGATCACCTTGAGGAACTCCCGGCCAAAGACCGGATCCATTCCGAGCGATATGGTGGCCCACTTGTAGTTGGTCAGTGCATCCCTCCACTTAAGCAGCCAGAACCAGTCCGCCCCCACGAACTCGGGGAGGTATAGGAGCACGAAGCCGCCGAAGATTGAAACGTAGGTGTTGGGTGAGGCTATGGCAACCACCGCCGCGATGGAGACCATGAAGAGAAGGGCCGAGATGTAGAAGAAGGCCACTGGAACCGTCTGAACCTTCAGCACCTCGATGACGGCTTTGGGAGTGTCCGCGAAGTGGAGGGTGAACACGAGCAGGTGAACGGAAAAGACGAAGATGAGGAGAAGAAGGAAAGCCGCCAGGAACTTGGCGAGGAGGATTCTAACCCTCGAAAACGGGAGGGAGTAGACGGAAAGCGCGACCCCCTCGTCCCTTTCGAGCCTCACCGCCAAGGTGACGAGGAAGGGCACGAGGAGAGCCAGGAGGAGGTAGACGTCACCGGTGAACGCGTCGCGAAAAACGGAGCCCAGAGTCTCAACCCCCGAGGGCACCCCGTGGGAGCTCGCACTCCATGTCATGTAGTACCTCTTCATGACCAGCCCCACCAGAACCGCGCCCCCTGAGGCCATCGCAAGGTTCAGGGGGGAGCGGAGCTCCCAGCGGAGGATCTCCCTCACTTCCTCCACCTCCAGAGGAAGAGCACGGCGAGTGCCACCAAAACTCCGAGTGCAGCCGCTATGGATGTTTTGGACGGCCTCTCATCGGGAAGCTCCGCGGGCCTCGTGAAGTCTATGTTTGTCTCCGCCAGGACGAGGCCGAAGGGTGGCATCTTGCCCCCTTTCTTAATCTCCTCCTCGTGCTCCTTCGCGAACGCCGTGTCCTGTATCATGGGCTCCATTATCCCAAGGGGCTCCCACAGCGGGCTGAAGGGCGTGAAGAAGGCTATAGCGAGTCCGCTTGAGCCGTCGTAGAGGAAGACGTCCATGCCCTTGCTGCCGGAGCCCGCAATCTTATTCGTGTGGGCCATGTAGACCGGCGCGTTGAAGTCGCCGTAGTAGGTCATTGCGGTGGAGTTTATCATCTTCACCTCCTCAACTTCCAGGCCCGGCATTACCTCAAGGCCACTTATGTTAGCGGGGTTCTCGCTCCAGAGGAAGTTCCTTCCCACGGGGGTGCCGTTTACGTAGAACTCGCCGGTCTTGAGGTCAAGCTCGATGGCACCGCTCCGCGTGAAGTTCTCGGGCACGAAGGACTCGTTGAAGAGGTGACCTTTTCCATTCGCTATTCCCAAGACCACACGATAGTGCTCCGTTGTCTCCGTGTAGCTGTCCTCGCAGACGGTTACGTTTTTGGACTCGGATTCAATCGTCAGGCAGTTCCCACCGGTGAAGTTGTAGCGCTCCTGATATTCCTTAAGCAGCTGCCGGGCGGCTTCCTCGTCAAGCTCTTTCCACATCTTTTTCGTGCAGTTGTAGCCCTGGAGAAGAAGGGCCACCTGGGCCTTATCCCCCGAGACCCTGAGGACACGCCACGTGAACTCGACGTAGGGACAGTGGTAGTCAATCGAGCCGTTTTGACTCCAGGAAATCTCTATGATATCTCGAAGATGCTCATCGCCTCCACCCGAGTGAGATATGTACTTTGCATAGATTCCCTCCTTGAACCAGTAGGGGGTTGCCGAGGCAGTTGAAGCAGTTAGAAGCAGCAGAACAAGGATCAGAGCCACCCTCCTCATTCCATCGCCCCCGAAAGAGCGCAGGCCTGTGAAAGCGCTTCCTTCCTCCATCCGCCCCCCCCCCAACGGGGTTCTGCACTTAATGTTACGTTATGGCCATTTATTAGTCTTTCGGTGTTCTGAAGTTCCCATTAAACAACCCATAAGAGCAACAATGAACACCTTAGAATCCGGATAGTCAAAAATACAAAAGGGAGTAAAAAGCCCTCAGAAGTTGAAGTTTATGTCCTTCATGAGCTGGTCGTAGAACTCCTCCTTGTAAATGTCCGGGTAGCGGGTTATGTAGTCGTACTGCCTCTTGAGTATGGTGTAGTGGTTCCTCTCCATGTCAGCGAGCATGTTGAGTACGGTCTTCGTCTTCTCGGTGGCAGCGTAGCCTGCGAGCTCGTTGTACAGCTTCTCACTCACGAGTTCAGCCTCCATGGCAATCTCGTAAACCTCGTCGAGGTTCAGGTCGGGCTTCTTTATCGCCTCGGCCATCTTCTCCGCTATAACCTTGAACTCAGCCATGACGTCTATCTCCACCTTCTTCGGTTCGCCCTCCCCGCTCTGGAAGCGTTCGGCCATCTTCTCAATTATCTTCCTGTGCTTGTCCTCCTCCCTTGCCAGAAAGAGCAGCTCGTCCCTTATGATATCACTCTTCACGACGGAAGCGAGCTTTTCGTAGGCCTCTTTGGCCCTAATCTCCGCGTTCGCGGCAATCTCAAAAACTTCCCTATCGGTTACTTCCATCCAGAATCACCGTGATATAGTAGGGCGAAACTCCATATTAAACTTTTGCAACCCTACCGGCGGATGAAAGACCCTAGGGGTGCAGTGGGGGCAGGACTCACAGGGAAGGGCTTTCGTGGCATCTCCGAGTTACCCTTTTCCTTGAGCCTCGCACCGCGCCATTATTCCGATCGGAGGGGGGTATCCCTCGGCGCATCGGTGGGGAGGGAAGCTTCATACACAAAACCCTAATAACCTTCCGCCCTATTTTCTTTGATGCCCATGAAGAGGATAAAGTTCTCCATCCCGCTGAGCCTCGAGTACTTCAACTCCTTCAGGGACTTTCTGGAGGCTGTGGAGTGGGGATACGGGGACACGTACTTCCTCATCGGGAACGACGTGGTGAAGCTGGTCGAGGTCAAGTTCAGGGAGGGCGTGAACCCCGAGGAACTCCTTGGGGAACTGCTCGAAATCCCCCACGTGAAGGACGCGAAGCTCATCCCGAAGAACGACCACCACCTCCTCTACGTGAGGGCAGACCTTCTAAGCGCTCCCATCCCCGAGAACGTCTTCCAGCTCTTCGAGGTGCAGAAGAGGGGGGTGGTGGTCTTCGAGAAGGGCACCTTCAGTCCTGAGGGGGTTTATCTCTACATCGTCTGCGAGGACGAGCTCGTTGGGGACGTCATCTCGACGGTGAAGGAAGTCTACGGGGGAAAAGTTGTGAGCGTCGAGGACTACACCCCGGAGGAGAACCCCCTCTTAAAGCTGACCGGAAGGCAGTTTGAGGTTCTCCTCCTGGCCTACAAGAGCGGCTACTTTGATGATCCAAGGCGCGTGACGCTGAGGGACCTCTCCCAGATGCTCGGCCTGAGCCCGTCAACGGTGAAGGAGCACCTGAGGAAGGGAATCAAAAAGGTTCTTGAGGGGGTTATTGAGTAGACGGGGGCCCATGAAAAAGCGAGTATTCGAGGGCGTTGAGGTAATGGAGGTTGCGTAAAGGTGTTATAATTCGCCCGTTTATTTAGCATTTTGAGGTCAGGATCTCCTTATAGAACTCCACAGGACTGAAAACCTTGATCGTATGATTCCCGAGTTTCACGACCTTTTCTTCATTTCGAAGGCTCAGGAGGTCGTTATCCCAGGTAAGTATGTAACCTGCTCCCATTTCATAAGCTATTTCCAGCCACTTGTTGTCGTCAGGGTCTCTGCAGAGGTTGAAGTTAGTAGAGGGGGATATTATTTCAGAACCCTTCAAGAAGTGGGCTAAAATATCTTCCCAGCCGGACGAAATCTTCCTTTTTCGGCTAAGAGTCCAATTTTTAGAGTAAGCTCGTCGAGGGCACCCTCACTCGTGAAGTTGATGAGCCGCTCTCCATCCAGGGCCTTGATCAAGAGGGCGGATAAACCATTGGGCTTTATCAGAGCCGCCAGCACGACGTTTGTGTCGAGGACGACTTTCATTCCCTTGCACCCGTGAGCCTCTTGGACTCTTGGTCTATCTCCTTGAGAGCCTTTAGGACTTCGTCCCCTTCTTCTTCGAACTCTCCACGTTTAAGTTTCTCCCATGCCTCTTCTGCTTCCTCTTTGAACTCTTCCTCAGTGAGCCTCTTTGCCCTTTCCCGTGCTTTTTCCATCATTATCTGGCCCAGTGCCATCGTGACGGCGAACTTTATGAAGTCAGAGCGGCTTCTGAACTCTTTCTCCTTTACCAGTTCGTCAATCTTCTCGACGACGTATCCGGGGAGCCTCACGGAGATAGGGTGATCTGTCCCGGTTTCTCCCATTTTCTTCACCAACTACAAATAGAATACAAAAGTATTTAAAAATTGTCCTTTTGCTTATCCCGCACATGTGCGGGGCTAACTATAACTACCTTGACGTCCTAATGTAAACAGGTGGAAGCATGCCGGTGATTGAGGTTAGCGGTGTTAAGAAGTACTACGGCGACGTTAGGGGTGTGGAGAACTTAAGCTTTGAGGTCGAAGAGGGCGAAATCTACGGCTTTCTCGGGCCGAACGGTGCCGGAAAAACGACTACCGTCAAAATCCTCGTCAAGATAATCAGGGACTACACCGGGGACGTCAGGGTCTTTGGAAAGGACCTCAGGGAGTGGGGGAAGGACTACTACAACAAAATCGGCGTCTCCTTCGAGTTTCCAGCGGTTTACTCCCGCCTGACTGCCCTCGAAAACCTCGAGTTCTTCGCGAGCTTCTACAAGCGGCACCTCGACCCGATGGAAGTCCTCAAGATGGTAGGGCTCGACAAGGAAGCTGATCAGCTCGTTGCGGGCTTCTCCAAGGGCATGAGAAAGAAGCTCGACATAGCGAGGGCCCTTCTCCCAGACCCGGACATACTCTTTCTCGACGAGCCGCTCGAGGGCCTCGACCCAGCTAGCGCGAGAAAGTTCAAAGACCTCTTCCTCGAGATGAAGGAGAACGGAAAGACGATTTTCCTCACGACCCACAACATGTACGTGGCCGATGAGCTTTGCGACAGGGTTGCCTTCATCGTTGACGGCTCCGTAAGGCTGGTGGACAACCCGGGCGAGCTCAAGGTAAAGATGGGGAAGAGGCTCGTTAAGGTCGAATACGTGGCGAGCGAGGAGGTGAGAACGACGGAGTTCCCGCTCGAAGGAATTGGCCGGAACGAGGAGTTCCTCAAGATCATCAGGGAGCACGAGGTCAGGAGGATCAACACGGAGGAGCCGACCCTGGAGGAGATATTCCTCAAGGTGACGGGGAGGCGGCTCGTATGATGGGGAACCTGCTGAAGACAAGCGTAATCGTCGGGTTCAGGAGCTACGTCTACCCGATATACCTGCTCGTGGCGCTGGCTTACGGCCTGATGCTCCTCGCGTTCCCGGAGCAGTATCTGCCCACGATGGTGCCGGTTTTCCTCATCCTCGAGCCGGGGCTGGTTGGCTTCATGTTCGTGGGCACGGAGCTGTTCGCGGAGAAGAAGGACGGAGCCATAGGGGCCCTGGCGGTAACGCCAATCGAGTGGAGAGACTACCTCCTGGCCAAGACCCTCCTTTTGGGTGCCCTCTCGGTAATAGCCTCCGTGCTGATAATGGCCGTTAGCACGCGCTCCCTCTACGGGCTTTCCTACGTGGTCGTCGGGACGGTTCTGGCCTCCATCGTCTACACCCTGCTCGGGGTGGGAATCTCCGCAAAATACCGCGACCTCGACGATTACTTCCTCCCCATACTGGGGGTCATGGTGGTCTCGCTTCTGCCCTTCGCCCACTACCACGGCTACCTGACGCACCCGCTCTGGAAAGTCCTCTACGCAGTCCCGAGCTACCCGGCGCTCTACTTCTTCAAGGCTCCCTTCGTGGATGTCCCAACCAGGACACTGGCATACGCGGCCCTTGGATTAATCCTCTGGGCGGTTTTGGCATACTACATCGCTAAAGTCAGGTTCTACAGGTACGCTGTGGAGGGAGTGAGATGAGCTTCGTGAAGAAGTTTGGAGCGATTTACAAGACCGATTTAAAGCTCCTGAGGAGGGACCCGATGCTCGTTTACAGCGTGGCGATGACGCTCGTCCTCCTCCTCATCGTCCGCTACTTCAGGGACCGCGTGGGAGTTTACTACCCCCTCTTGGCCCTCCTTGTGCTGGTGTTTATTCCCATGATATTCGGCATGTTGCCAGGCTTCATGATGGCCGACGAAAAGGAAGAAAAGACGGTTCAGGCCCTTCAGGTGATCCCTATATCGAGCGAGACCTTCCTTGCCTACAGGCTGACTTGGGCTTCCATAGCAACGGCCATTTTAGTGGCCATCTCCCCAAAAATCCTCGACATCGAGATTCCGCGGAAAGGTCTGCTGGCCATAATAGCCTTCTTCCTCTTCGAGGCATGGACGTACGGCCTCATGATAGCTTCGCTCTCCGAGTCAAGGATGCAGGCGTTAACTGTGGGCAAAGTCCTCGGCTGGCTGCTCTTCCTGCCCCCAGCGATAAAGCTCATCGTGGTGTGGCGGAACCTCTCAACAGACTGGAGCGAATTCACGGCTTTCCTCCCCACGTACTGGGCTTACAAGCTCTTTGAGGGGATCCCAAAGGCCGATTATAACTCTTTCCTCCCGGGGCTGGCAGTTCACGCGGTGTGGCTTTTCGTATTCGTATGGCTGTTCAAGAGAAGGGTGCTTTGATATGTTAGTGGATGGACGTTAATGTTCGTTAATTTACTCTCCCTTATTTTCACTCCGGTGGTTAGCAAAACTACCGTTGAAATTACTTAACTTTATGAAAAAAAAGCAGAAATGATTACGTATAGTAAAAGGAAAAATTTATATTGTTGACTGAGACAATATATTATGAAAAATCTTGGAGGTGTAACAATGGGGAATTCACGTAGCCTAAAAATCGGGGCACTATTGTTGATATTTTTTGTTATAAGCATTAACTCTGAGATTGTCTTAGCAACTAAATCCTCTATGGACGAACCCACAAGAGGAACTGAAGAATACCTAAACCATGTGTTCAAAGAATACTATGACCTCAAGGCAAGTGGAAACGAGTCCCAGGCCCGACAGTTATTAGAGAGTTATGGATTCAAGCATCTTACTCACGAAGAGTTCCCTGTAAAAACGATTCCAGGAACTCCAATTCAGCCAATGGGTGGGGATCAGGATGACCTACACTTGTCAATTGATTGGGATGTCTACAATGATAACGGTGTTGCAAAGCTGTTTGTGACATATCAATGGACATGGGATCATATAGAGGAATTTGAGGGTTCTCCAGATAAGGTTTCAATAGCAATACCCGTGGGGTACTGGGACGGGCCAACAAACTCGTATCCATATCACTGGCTTTTAGAAGTTAGCGATCGTCCATACTTTATTTCCGCTGGAGGAGTAAAGAGTTATGAGATTCACTGTGAAAGTGGATACGATGATTTGGCAGAAGACAGTAATAAACTTCTCCATATCTGTAGAATTTATGCAGAAGTATACGATCACTATAACGTAGGTTCTATAACAATTGGATTTAGTAGGATAAACCCGGAATATTATGATTACTGGATAAAAACGGGTTTGTATATATCCATACTTGGGACTTTGGACCTTTGGTTGAGTATCCGCTTTCCTTGGGAGGACTTTTAATTAGCTCTACAACTGGAACAGTTGCATATGGCGCCATATCTTATGCAGTAAACCAGTATGTAGTAGATAAGTACTTAAAAGGCGGATGGTCCAAGGAATACACAACTGAAATACTGCTAATGGATGGAACAGGGGATCTCCCACCGGGGGCATTATCGATCAGGAACTGGAGGAGGTAATATGAGTACCCTCAAAAAGAAGATTGCAGAGTTCCTCCTCCTTCTCCTCTTTTTCTTGGGCCTGATCACGTTTGCTTACTCCCACGAGCCAAAATCTTGCCCGTCCAGCGGTAACTGGATAGATCCCCACGGATTTACGGCAACGTGCAACGTTCCTGACTGTCAGGAAGCCATGAGTAGAATCAACAAATGGACATCTTTAACCCTCATCCTGCTGACAGCCTACTTGGCGGGCCTTAGGGCGAAGGGAGAGCTCAATATCGAGGCAGCTTTGTTCAGGGTTGGTGTTTATCTAACTTTCATAAGTGTAATCATAGCCTCAGAGCTCTCAAAGGTGGCAGAAGGGAGCTGTTTGGTCATTAAACCCGTAGCGTATGGAACAGCAGTGATAGGATCCTTCCTTGTGGCTTGGTTTCATGGGGAATAGAAGAGAAATGGTAAAAAGGAAGGAAAAATCCTTCACTCGAGCTTCTTGTGGCAGAACCACCAGTCGTAGCACTCGATCTCGCCCTTGGCCTTCGCTTCCTCGCGCTCCTTGATCTGCTCGACTGTCCCGGCCGGCGGGACTATGGCGCGGTCGCCGATGAGCTCGTTGTTGGGCCACTTGTGCGGCAGGGCGACGCCCTTCTCGGTGCTTATCTTGAGGGCCTTGACGAGCCTGAGGATCTCGTCCCAGTCCCTGCCGACCTCGGCCGGGTAGTAGACGATGGCCCTTATGGTGCCCTTGTCGTCGACGATGAAGACCGCCCTCGCGGTTATGGTGGCGCCGCTGGGTATCATACCGAGCTTCTCGGCGAGATCGCCCCTATCGTCGGCTATGACCGGGAAGGTTATCTCCTCGCCGAGGTTCTCCTTTATCCACTCCATCCACTTGAGGTGGCTGAAGACCTGGTCAACGCTGAGTCCGATGGGCTCAACGCCGAGCTTCCTGAGCTCCTCAACGCGCTTCTGCATGGCATAGAACTCGGTCGTACAGACCGGCGTGAAGTCCGCCGGATGGCTGAAGAGCACGAACCACTTGCCCTGCTCGGCGAAGTAGTCCGGGAGCTTTATCACGCCGTGGGTGGTCTTGACCTCAACCTCTGGAAACTTTTCTCCTATGACTACCATTTTCATCACCCTCCATTTGTTTGGTATGTTCATCCCAACTAATGAGGTTCGAATATATAAGTATTTTGGTTCGGCTAATTGTATTAAATCTGTCTAATATCGAGATAAAACTGGACATTGTTGGATATAAATACAATTTTTTCCGTTTAACTTGGACACTATGTCAAAATATTTGGGCTATGTATATCGTTAAGACACAACCAGTAGTTTTCCATCTGAAGCACGGTGTATAAGATAAGCTGGGAACATAGAGGGCTGCTGATAGGCCTAATACTACACGTCCCGTGAGGGCAAGTTATTATTTAATTAGTTTTTTATTCTTTTAAATAATTAGTTAATTAAAGAAATAGGACATCTCACAAAACCGCCTGACAGGCTATGGTTAGTGAGGACGAGCTCCAGGGCTTCAACAGGGCAGGAGTTAAGAGCAACAAGGGCTTCAAGTACGCGATGGCGGCTCTTGAGATGGCGAATTTGATAAAAAAGCTGAGGACTTAAAGGCCTTCGCCTTTTTCTCTTTCCTCTATGCAGACTCTCACGTGCTCGGGGGCGCTCTGGAGTATCGCCTCTTTGAGCTCCCTTCGCTGGAGGTATGCCATGAGGAGCACCCCTCCTTTCAGCCAGCGGTTTTTGATCTTCCTCCCGAATTCCAAAGCCCTTTCGTAATCCTCGATCATTATAAAGCCGAAAGCGAGGTTCTCGTAGGCAGTATCGCCTCCCACCTCTTCCGCTATCTCCACTCCCCTCCCGGGATTCCCATTGATTACGTATAGGTAAGCAAGGTGTGAGAGGGCCTCCGAGCGGTAGGGCTCCTCAAGGAGGCGGTAGAGGAATTCAAGCGTTTCTGGCTCTTCAAGGATCATGGAAAGCGCCTACCTGTAGTGGTTCGGGTTTTTGAGTGAGTCGAGGAGGCACTTGGCGGCGTTGGGATCACCATTGAAGAGGAACCTTGAAGCGTTCCTGACGACGTCTTCCACCGCCCATGGGGCGTATGCTGGGGGGAGGGAATCAACGTCAATGGGATAAGCGTCGAGGAGGGTCCGCAGGAGGGCCCTTAAACGGCCCATTTCCTCCAGAGCCGGCCTCCACCCGTAGCGGATAAAGATACCCCGCATCTTTTCGAGGTCTCTGAGAATCATAGCGTACAGCTTTACCGTGGATTCTATCCACTCATCCAGGGGAACCTCGAAGTAGACTTCCTGGTGGGGGCCGTACCACTCAAGGGAGAGCACCTTCAGCGTATCCCCTCCCCTCGCCACGTGGAGGCTTATCCATGGGTCGTAGGAGCCAAGACCCGCAACAAGATGTTTTTCAAGGAAAAGCCCGAAGCTTTCCCCGGCGAGGGCCCTGTAGTAGTCGTTTCCCTTTACCCTGCGCGTTGAGAGCTCCCTCATCTCAAAGGGCGGCTCAATGCCGAGAAGGTGGAAGTCCATGAGGGCAAGCTCCTCAAGCCCATCCGCGAGGAACACGTCGGCGCTGAAAATCGGGACTTCTCCCCGCTTGATGGAAAGCGTGCCGTAGTCGAAAAGCCTCCTTTCTCCAAGATAATCCTCGACGCTTCCAGACCGAGAGAGTTCGGCCAGTCTCTCAAGGAGCCACTCCCTGCCCACTTCAACCGTCCAGCCGATTTCCATACTTCATCACCTTGAGTAGCAGCCTGAGAGAGGCGGTGTTTTCGAGGTATGCCCTTTCGAGCCCGTGCTCTGAGCACTCCTCAAAAAGGGCCTTAAGCTCAAAGGTCAGGGATTCCAAAAATCGCCTCTCAGCGTCGAGGAACTCTCCAGCGGACAGTATTATGTCGTCTTCTTCCCCGTGGAAGACCAGCTTATCATCTATAAGCTCCACCTCCCCATGGAAACCTGCAAAGGAGAGGTAAATCCCCCGTTCTCTATACCGGCCCCTCAGCCCCACTCCAGTTATGCGGGCTATCTCAAAGGCCATCCCAATTCGCCCCCTCGCGATGAGGTCGATTATCAGTAGTGCCTCCGCAAAATCTAGGTAGTCGTACTCACCCCTGGCCAGATAAAGAGACCCCACGGAGAACTCAACGCTTGCCTTCGGCCTTAAACATCTCTTGAACCTCTCCCACGGCCCGGGACGAAAGAGCCGCCTGACGAAGTCCCCCTCAATTGCCGTTGCCTCGTCAATCACCGCCTCAAGGGCCTCTCGCTTTATGCAGTCCCCGACATCTTCTAACTCTGGGTGGGCTTCTATTTTTACCCGCATGTAGTTATGTGGGAGGGTGCCGTTATAAAGTTTAGCCTGTGAAAGAGAAAAAGCAAACTCATGCCTTTCCGCTCACGACCTCAAAGCCGCTCTCCCCTTCCACTATCCCAACGGCGAGCACCTTGTGCTCGAAGGGAAGTTTCATAACTTTTTCAACGAGCTCTTCTGGAGTGGAGAAAGTCAACTCAACGCTTTCAAAGCCGTTCATGTTGTACGTAGCCGTCAGGAACGTCTTCCCCTCTTCAAGCTCAAGCTCCCTGACCCAGAACTCTTCCCTTCCAACAAAGCCGAGCCAGCCTCTCCGCTGTCCGCGCTGGATTATCCCGGCTATCCTTGGGGTATTGTACTCGTCCCTCTCGTAGTCTAAAGCGTCTAAAACGTGGACGAGGGCCTTCCTCGGCTTCTCCCATTCGAGGGCCTGAGTTATGAAGTCCGTGTGGAGGCCGTTGGTAACGACCGCGTAGTCATTAGTTAGCCTCACGACGGGATAGCTCACGTAGGGGTTCTCAGTCTTGGTCTGGTTAATGATGTAAACCCTGTTTCCCTTCACCACTGCCCTTCTGTTCGGGAAGGAGCGGGAGCAGAGGAGGTAGAAAGCGAAGGGCTTTCCTTTGTTCAGCCCTATCCCAAGCGTCCTTCCCACGTACCTCACGTTACCGCCTCCTCAAGCCTGTCCTCCTCTTCAGCAACCTAAGCTCCCTAGCTATTCTCTGCCCCATGGTGAGCCTCTCACCCCAGTAGAGCTCGGAGTACCAGTGGTCGGCGTTGCTTCCCCCGTCTATGCGCGATGCTATTCCTATAGCTTTGAAAGAGCCGTCGTAGGCGAAGTGAAGGGCGAACGGGCCGATAACCCCCGGCGGTTCAAGCTCCCTCATGGCTCCGACGAAAGCCATTCCATAGTCGTAGAGCTTCGGGAGGAGCGATTCTCTGAGCGCTACGGCCCTGTTGCCGGCTATGGTGTAGGGAAGCGGCCTCACCGGCCAGCGAGCGTTGCCATCGGCTATTAGAACCCTCTCGTCAACGCCTAGGAGCTCAAGCCTCTCCAGAATGGGCGAGTAGAAGAAGTGGACGTAGAGGTAAACGCCCGGGATGAAGCGCTCAATCCTGTGGGGCTCTTTAAGCGTTGAAAGCCTCTCCTCAAGCTCGCTTCCCCTTGCAATGAAGTGGCCACTCCCTCCCCTCGGCCCCTCGATTCTGACGAAGTAGAGCTCATCCGGTTTGGCCTCTTCTGGCTCTACCACCTCAGCCCTCGGAATCCCCGCTCTATCGAGGGCCATGTCCTGGAGCTCGAAGGTCGTCTCCCACTTGAGGAAGCGCCTGTTCCCGAAGAACTTTGCTTTGGCCTTTTCTATCGCCTCAAGTCCGAGGTAGGCAACGAACGAGCCGTGCGGGACAACTATGCCGTCATCGTCCAGGATGGCGCTCATGTTATCAGTGACTAGGAGCTCATCAACGACCGGCAGCGAGGAGTAGAAGGGCTTTCTCTTAGGTGAAACGTAGAGCCTCGTCTTAAATCCTTCTTTCTTCGCCCCGAGGAGTATCTGGAGCGAGGAGTGGGAAGCTATCGTGGAGACTATCACACTATCACCTCCCTCAGCTCCTCCTGGCTCAAGAGTTTTCCATCCCTCATAACGCGCATCGTGTCTCCGCTCAGCTCGTCTATGAGGATGAGCTCGCCGTTTCTCCGGCCGAACTCCAGCTTGAAATCAACGAGCTGAAGGCCCTTCGAGGAGAAGAACCCCCTCAGAATCTCCCCTACTTCCAGGGTTTTTTCCTTCATCTCTCTAACTTCCCGTTCGCCCGCTATTCCGAGCTTTGTTATGGCCTCCTCCGTTATCAGCGGGTCTTTGAGGGAATCGTCCTTCAGGGTGAACTCCACTATTCCGAGGGGCTTCAGCTCCTCCACCCAACCATTGTAGCGCCGCAGGAAGCTCCCGTAGGCCAGCTCGCGGTAGATGACCTCAAGTGGTATTCTCTCCGCCTTCAGGAAGCGCGCCCTCCTCTCGTCAATCCGTTCGACGAAGTGCGTCCTTATCCCGTTCTCTTCGAGGAGGCGAAAGAAGAACTCCGCCTCATCGAGGACTGCACTTCCCTTGCCCCTCCGCTCGCCTACGACCTCGTTGCCGCCGGTGTCCTCCCTTCCTCCTTCGCCGAGTATGGAGTCCTTGAAGTGGAAGACGAGGTAAGGCCCGTCTTCGTAAACGTCCTTGGTCTTTCCGCGGTAGATCAGTTTCAATCCCGCTCACCCGCGAGCATGTCGTTGATGAGCTTTATTGCACAGAGGTCGCCGCACATCGAGCAGGCCTCGGTCTTAGTCGGCCTCTCCTTCCTTATCTCGACGAAGCGCTCCTTGTCCATCGAAAGCTCGTACTGCTTGGCCCAGTTGAGTCTCCCCCTCGCCAGCGCCATGAGGTAGTCCTTATGGAAATCAGCCTCGAAGCGGGTTAAGTTGACCGCGTGGGCCGCTATCTTTGAAGCGATTACCCCCCTCCTCACGTGCTCCACATCTGGAAGGCCGAGGTGCTCAGCCGGAGTCACGTAGCAGAGGAAGTCAGCTCCATTGAGGGCCGCTATCGCTCCGCCTATCGCGGCCGTTATGTGGTCATAGCCCGGGAAAACGTCGGTAACGATCGGTCCGAGCACGTAGAAGGGCGCGTTGTCAGTGGCTACTTTAGCGAGCTTCACCTGGGCCCCTATCTGATAAATGGGAACGTGGCCCGGTCCCTCGACCATGGTTTGAACCCCAGCCTCTCTCGCTCTCCTCACGAGCCTTCCGAGGGTGTAAAGTTCAGCCATCTGGAGTTCGTCCCCGGCATCAGGAAGGCCGCCGGGCCTCAGTCCATCGCCGAGGCTCAGAACCACGTCGTACTCCCTGGCGAGCTCAAGGAGGTAGTCGTAGTCCTTGTAGAACGGGTTCTCCTCGCCCCAGTGGAGTATCCAAGCGGCCAGAAACGTCCCGCCGCGCGAGACCATTCCAACGGTTCTCTTCGTTCTCTTCATCTTCTCGACGACCTCTTTTGTGACGCCAACGTGGATGGTCGTGTAGTCAACTCCATCCCTGAAGTGCTTCTCGACAGCCTTCCACATGTCATCCTCGGACATCTCTATGATGGCATTGCCTTTGGCGAGCATCTCCTCCGCGGCCTGGTAGATGGGAACGGTACCCACTGGAACGTCCACGGCGTGCATTATAGTCTTCCTTATCTCGTCGAGATCGCCTCCTGTGGAGAGGTCCATTATCGTGTCGGCGCCGTACTTTACTGCAACTTTTGTCTTCTCTATCTCGGCCTTAACGTCTACTATGTCCCTGGAAGTACCTATGTTCGCGTTCACCTTGATCCTAACGCCCGCGCCCACGGCAACTGGCTTAACCCAATCGTGGCGGACGTTGCGGAAGATGACCGTGTGGCCTTTAGCTATGTTCTTCCTCAGCTTTTCGGCATCTACTCCTTCCCTCCCGGCCACGAACTTCATTTCCTCCGTTATGACACCCTTTCTGGCTTCCTCAAGCTGGGTCATGCCCATCACCCAATCTATAACCGATTTATAACAAAGTTTTTAAATTTCAAAACTTAGTTTTGAACGCGGCTTAAAAAGTTTTGGGTGGTGGACATGAGGGACGTTGAGATAAGCAGGGCGATAGTTGAGGCATACTTCAACGACCTTCTTGAGAACCTCCAGCTCGACGTTGCCATAGTTGGAGCGGGCCCGTCAGGAATGGTCGCGGGTTACTACCTCGCCAAGGGCGGCGCGAAGGTGGCCATCTTTGAGAAGAAGCTCTCCGTAGGCGGCGGCATCTGGGGCGGGGCGATGGGCTTCAATCGAGTTGTCGTCCAGGGGAGCGCGAGGGAGATCCTCGACGAGTTTGGCGTGGACTGCAAACCCGTTGGAAGCGGGCTCTACGTTCTCGACTCAATAGAACTCGCCTCGACGCTCGCGAGTAAGACAATAAAGGCAGGGGTGAAGATATTCAACATGGTCGAGGTGGAAGACCTCGTCGTCAAGGACGGCAGGGTCTCTGGAGTGGTGATAAACTGGACTCCAGTTAAGATGGTAAACCTTCACGTGGATCCGCTCACGGTCGAGGCAAAGTCCGTGGTGGATTCAACGGGCCATGGGGCGCAGATCAGTCAACACCTCCTCAAGCGCGGTCTGCTAAAGACAATACCAGGGGAAGGCCCGATGTGGGCGGAGAAGGGTGAGGAGCTTACCTTTGAGCACACGAAGGAGGTCTTCCCCGGGCTCTACGCAACGGGAATGGCCGCAAACGCTCTGGCTGGAGCGCCGAGGATGGGCCCGATATTCGGCGGAATGCTCCTGAGCGGGAGGAAAGCTGCCCTTGAGATCCTTGGAAAGCTGCGGGGTGAGTGATTTGGAGTTCGTTGGAGAAGTGCTAAAGAAGCTCAGGGAAAAGCGGCCGCTCGTCCACAACATCACGAACTACGTTGTCATGAATGAAACTGCCAACGCTCTCCTCGCCATAGGTGCCTCACCGGTTATGGCACACGCGGTCGGAGAGATAGAGGAGATGGTCTCCATAGCGGACGCCCTCGTGATAAACATAGGCACCCTCGATGGGCGCTGGATAGAGTCTATGGAGCTCGCGGTTAGGACTGCTTCAAGGCTCGGAAAGCCAGTGGTTCTCGACCCAGTCGGAGCGGGTGCCACGAAGCTGAGAACCTCTACAGCACTGAGGCTCATAGAGCTCGGCGACATCTCAGTGATCAGGGGCAACTTTGGAGAGATATCGGCCCTCCTTGGCGAGCATGGGAAGACAAGGGGAGTTGATTCGGCGCACTTCTCGGCGGAGGATGCTTCAGAGCTTGCCGAGACTGCGAGCGAAAGGTTTGGAAGCGTGGTAGCGGTCACAGGGCCTGTTGACTTCGTGAGCGATGGAAAAACAACCTACGCCGTCGAAAACGGCCACGAACTGCTTGGAAGAGTTACGGGTACGGGGTGCATGGCAACGGCCATAACGGGCGCTTTTTTGGCCGTGGAAGAGCCCCTCAAGGCGAGCATCTCGGCCCTCGTGGCCTTCGAGGTGGCTGCCGAAAAGGCGAGCGAGGAGGCCCCTTACCCGGGAAGCTTCCACGCAAAGCTCTACGACTGGCTCTACAGGATAACGCCCGAGCTTCTGGTTGAGAGAGCGAGGGTGAGGAGGGTTTGAGATGTCTCTCAGTGATTCCCTCCTTTTTTACGTCATAACCGCCAGGGGGGACAGGAGTGAAGTGGAAAAGATCAGGGAGGCCCTAGAAGGGGGCGCAACCTCCATCCAGCTGAGGGCGAAAACAGTCTCTACGAGGGAAGCCTACCTTGCGGGGAGGGAAATGAGAAGGCTGGCGAGAGGATATGGGGCGCTTTTCTTCGTTGACGACAGAATAGACCTGGCTTTAGCGCTCGACGCCGACGGTGTTCAGCTTGGGCCGGAGGATATCCCCATAGATGTTGCCAGGGAGATAGCCCCAAACCTTCTCATCGGTGCCTCCGTCTACAGCCTTGAGGAAGCCATTGAAGCAGAGAGGAAAGGGGCTGACTATCTCGGCGTGGGAGCGATTTTTCCAACCCCAACAAAGCCCGAAGCGAGGGTTCTCGGCCTCGGAGGTTTGAGGGAGATCGTGAAGAGCGTTAAAATCCCAGTGGTGGCCATAGGGGGCATAACGGTAGGAAATGTGAAGCAGGTAATGGAGACGGGGGCGGATGGAATAGCCGTTATCTCGGCCGTTATGAACGCACCCGACGTTAAAAGGACCGCGATGGAATTTGCGGCCCTCCTTAAGGGGTGATGCCGATGGTCGTACTCGTCATAGCGGGCCTCGACACGGGCGGCGGAGCTGGACTCAAGGCAGACATCGAGACGGTTTCCGCTTTGAGCGGGCATCCTCTTCCAGTAGTTTCCACCATAACATACCAGAACCCTAAAGAGGTTAGGGGTACCTTCCCAGTCCCGCCCGAGGTCATTCGGGGGCAAATACGAGCAGTTAAGGGGGCGTTTGAAATAAGGGCTGTTAAGATAGGCCTTCTCCACGGTAGCACGGTGGGGGTTGTGGCAGAAGAGACGGAGGGGCTAACGAGGGTTTTCGACCCGGTAATAGCTTCCTCCTCGGGCTTTCGGTTTTTGAGCCCCGAAGATGTGGAGGAACTTAAAGAAAAGCTCATCCCTGGCTCGATAGTCACACCGAACGTCCCTGAGGCGGAGGCACTTACGGGAATGGAGATAAGCTCGATAGAGGACATGAAAAGGGCCGCAAGGATTCTCGTGGAGGAGCTGGGTGCGGAGGCGGCCGTCGTCAAGGGCGGGCACCTGAACTTCACCGACATTCTCTACTGGAACGGAAAGGTCTTCGAATTTTCCGGGGAGCGGGTCGAGGGCTTCACACACGGGACCGGCTGTGTTTTCTCCTCGGCACTGGCAACTTTCATTGCAAAAGGTCTTGAGCTTCCAGAGGCTGTCGAGAGGGCAAAGCGCTTCGTTGAGGGGGCGATAAGGTTCTCAAGGGCCGAGGCAAAGGCCGTCAACCCGCTCTGGGAGCTTCAGAGGGACGCCCAGAGGTGGAAGGCAAAAGAGGAGCTTGAAAGAACAGTCAGCGAGCTCGTGAAAATTGGTGAACTTTTAAATCCACACGTCGCGGAAGTCGGCACTAACTTCGCTCTGGCAACGGATTTCGGCGAGGTCTTTGCAGTTAAGGGCAGGATAGTTCGCTACGGTAAGACTGTGAAGCCCGTCGGGCCCGTTGAGCTAAACGCCAGCGACCACCTGAGGAGGGCCCTCCTGAAGATGATGGAGTTCTACCCGGAGAGTAGAGCTGTCCTCAACCTTCGCTATTCAGAGGAGCTCATAGAAAGAGCGAGAAAGCTCGGACTCAAAGTTTCCTTCTACGACCGCGGGGAAGAACCGGAGGAGGTAAAGGGGGCCGAGAGGGGCACGATGGAGTGGGGCATTGAGACTGCAGTTGAAAGACTTGGGGACAGACCTGACGTTGTCTACCATCTCGGCGACCGGGGGAAGGAGCCGATGGTGCTCGTTTTTGGCAGAAGCGCGGGAGAGGTGGTAGAAAGGATCAAGGCGCTCCTTTAACATCCCTATCTTCAAAGCATACCCGATATCAAAATCAAAAGGATAAAAATCTAAAGTTCTCAGTCCATCAGCCTGCCGCCGTTGACGTCAACCAGCTCTCCGGTAACGTGGTCGTTCTCGAGGAGAAATATCACGGCATGGGCTATGTCCTCAGGCTTCGCTATCTCGCCCGTGAGTGACAGTTTTCCGAGTTTCTCCTTTATCTCGGGGCTTATCAGTCCGGTATCTACGGGTCCTGGTGCTACCGCGTTGACGAGTATGTTTGGAGCGAGGTGTCTTGCGAGGTTGAAGGTTAGGGCTATGAGCCCGCCCTTCGAGGCGGCGTAGTGCGGCCCGACGGTTCCGCCGTCCTTGCCCGCTATCGAGGCTATGTTCACTATCTTGCCCTTCTTCATGAACTTAAGAACTTCCTGCGTGACAATGAAGGCACCCTTAAGGTTTACGCCAAGGACGTTGTCCCAGTCCTCATCTGTTACCTCCATCGGCTTCAGGGCCTTCCCGAGTATTCCAGCGTTGTTGACGAGAATGTCTATCCCGCCGAAGCGGTTAACGACACTCTCCACCATCGCCCTCACTTCCTCTCTGTTCCTGACGTCGGCCTTCACGATCATGGCCTCTGCCCCGGCCTCTCTGCAGAGCCTCTCGGTCTCTTTGGCCCCCTCCTCGTCATGGGCGTAGTTTATGGCCACCTTCGCCCCCTTATTCGCAAGGGCCACCGCTATGGCCCTTCCAATTCCCCTCGAGGCGCCGGTGACAAGGGCAACCTTTCCCGAAACCTCCATATCACCACCCCCATAAGTCCACTACATTGCTGGCAATAGTTTGTCCTTCTCCCAAAAAGCTTTTATGTTTGACGGGGTCGCGGGTGGACTGGGGAGGACTAAGTCGGGGTGCTGAAGCGGTACGTCAATGGTAACCCAAACTTTTTCGTGGATATAATTTCACGCCCATAAACCATTTTTAAACCATAAAAGGCTTCTCCACTCCGAAAATGTTAAATACTCGAAGCTGGGTAGAGAATTCAAGGAATTCAAAAAAGAGGTGGCTCTTCATGGTGAAAAAATATGGTTACTTCGGGCTCGTCCTTCACACCCACATACCCTACGTGAGAAAGCACGGAAAATGGCCCTTCGGTGAGGAGTGGATTTTTGAAGCAATATCAGAGACGTACATACCTCTTTTGATGGCTTTCGAGGAGCTGAAGGGGAAAAACGTCCGCTTCGGACTCACCATCGGTGTCACACCCATACTCATGGAACAGCTGGCGGACGAGTATATGAAGCGCGAGTTCGAGGCGTACATGGAGAGGAAGCTCTCCGCGATGCGCGAGGACGTTGAGAAGTACGAGGGGCAGGTAAAGGAGGCCGCCCGCTACATGTACGAGTACTTCTCGGGCGTTTACGACTACTGGAAGCGCATAAACGGTGACATCCTTGGAGAACTGAGGAAGCTGCAGGACGAGGGTTATATCGAGGTCATAACCTCCGCCGGGACCCACGGTTATCTTCCCCTCCTCGGGAGGGACGAGGCGATAGAGGCGCAGGTGGCAAACGGCGTTCTAACCTATGAGAAGCACTTTGGGAGGAAGCCGCGGGGAATATGGCTCCCCGAGTGCGCCTATCGGCCGGACGGCTTCTGGAAGAGCCCGAGCTCGGGCGAGGTCGTGTGGAGGAAGGGCATTGAGAAGGTTCTCAAGGAGTACGGAATCGAGTTCTTCTTCGTTGAGAGCCACCTCATAGACGAGGGGCCCGCGAGCTTCGGCTACGGCCAGATAATCCCCGCAAAGAGGCCTAAATCCACGCTGAGGCCCTATTTCATAAAGGCCACCAATATAGCTGTCTTCGCGAGGAACCGTGAGACGGGACACCAGGTCTGGAGCGCGGACATTGGCTACCCCGGCGACTTCTGGTACAGGGAGTTCCACAGGAAGGCCCCGGAGAGCGGCGGGCAGTACTGGCGCGTAACGGGGAAAGATATTGATATAGGCAAAAAGGAGCCCTACGTTCCGGAGAAGGCCATGGAGAGGGTTGAGGAGCACGCGAGACACTTCGTCTGGCTCGTTAAGTCCCTCCTCGAGGACTACGAGAGGAAGAACGGCGAGAAGGGTATAGTTGTTTCGCCCTACGACACGGAACTCTACGGTCACTGGTGGTTCGAGGGCGTGAAGTGGATAGCGAGGGTCTTTGAGCTCATGGAGAAGGAGGGAATCGAGACCACAACGATAAGTCACTTCCTTGACACGTTCGAGGGGAAGCGCTACGAGATAGAGCTGCCGGAAGGTTCATGGGGCATGTACGGGACTCACTACACGTGGTGGAACCCCGGGGTCGAGTGGATGTGGGAGCACATACACAGGGCAGAGAACAGGATGGTGGCGCTCGCGAGCGAGTACTTCGGCGAGGACGACCTCGGCGACCGCGTCCTCGAGCAGCTCGGCAGGGAGCTCCTCCTCCTTGAGAGCAGCGACTGGCCGTTCCTCATAACAACCGGACAGGCCAAAGAGTACGGTAAGAGGCGCCTTCTTGAGCACGCGAACGCGTTCCACAGGCTCGCCAACGAGCTCGTGAGGTACTTCAGGGGCGAGAACTTGGACATGGGTCTCCTCGAGGAGATGGAGGAGGTTGACAACCCCTTCAGGCCGATTGACATAACCTCGTACGTGAGCGAGGAGCCTCCGGAGCTCGAGGAGTACGTTGAGCCGCCCGAGGTGCCGGAGGAGCCCGCTGAATCGGGCGAGAGCGAGGAGTCGCTGTCCATAGCGAGCGCCCAGGGGATAGAGAACCGCTTCGAGAGCAGCAGGGCGATGAGGCAACTTGAGCTCGAGGAGAAGGCGGAGAGTGCAGACCTCGCGGCCCTCCTGAAGGTGCGCGGCATTGGCCCAAAGAGGCTGGAGCGCTTAAAGATGGCGGGGATAAAAAGTCCGAAGGAACTGAAGAGTGCCGACCTCAAGGCCCTCTCCAAGAAGAGTGGCATCCCGCTGAAGGTTTTAAAACGGGCCGTTAAGGCCCTCTAATTCATTTCCAGTATGGTTCCCTCATCAGCACGGCCTTCTTGAATATCTCCACGAGCTCCCTATCGTCCGCGCCTTTTCTCATCGCGGTCAGGAAGTCAACGGTGTCGTTTCTTCTAAGGAGGCACGTTTTGAACTTTCCGTCGGAGGTAACCCTAAGCCTCGTGCAGTTGGCGCAGAAAACCGTGTTGTGCATGGAGCGCACTACCTCGACCTCAGCAATCCCGTGATCCGTTGGGACGAAGTACTTCTTACGTCTGTGCATCCTCCTCTCGCGGGTCTCAACGGCGAGCCTTTCTAACTTCTCCTCAACGGGCTTCAGCGGGTAGAAATACTTCTTGAAGAAGCGGGTCTCCGTGAACTCCCTCGGTGCTTCGAGCTCTATGAGCTGGAGAACGGTACCTGTCTTCGCCGCGAACTCCACCATGTCCCATATTTCATCGTCGTTGAGTCCCCTCATCACCGTCATGTTGAGTTTAACCGGCGAGAGGTACTTCACCGCCTCCTCTATGCCCTCGAGAACCGTCCCGAGCATGTCAACGCCCGTAATTTTTTTATAAACGTCCTCTCTGAGGCTGTGGAGCGAGACGTTCACCCTGTCAAGGCCCGCTTCGGCCAGCGGTCTGGCCAGCTCCCTCAGCCTGCTCCCGTTGGTGGTCATCGAGAGGTCAAGGACGTAGGGTTTTACGCGCCTCACTATCTCGGTTATGTCCTCCCTGACGGTGGGCTCCCCTCCTGTGAGCTTGACCTTGCGCACACCGAGGCGGGAGGCTATCCTCACGAGGCGCTCCACTTCCTCCGGCGTCATCTCGTGGCCGTCCATTGACGTCTGCCCCTCGCGGTGGCAGAAGAAGCACCTGAAGTTGCAGTCCCTCGTGAGGGATATTCGAAGATTGGTCACGGGCCTGCCAAAGCGGTCTATGAGCACACCATTCCCTCCGAGAGGAATTAAAACAAACGCTTAAAAAAAGGTTTTGGGAAAACAAAAATGTTTACTCGACTATCTCGAAGGAGTAGGTAACTTCCGCTCCGCTGAGCTTCACATGTGCGCTGGCGGAGCAGTACTTGTCCTGGCTCAGCTCTATCGCCCGCTTGGCCTTCTCCTCGCTCACGTTCCCCTTTATCCGGTAGTGCAGGTGAACCTTCCTGTAAATCCGCGGATGCTCCTCCCTTCTCTCCCCGCTTATCTCGACTTCGAGCCCCTCTATCGGCTCGCGCATCTTCCGGAGTATCATTACGATGTCGTAGGCGGTGCACCCTGCCACGCTGAGGAGAAGGAGCTTCATGGGACTTATACCGCCCTCACCGAGTATCACGGAGCACTTATCCCCCTCAATCCGCCCTATGAACTGCTCGTCCTTAAACCACTCAACCTTTCCCTTGACCTCGCCGCTCATTTTCATCCCCACTCTCACTTGGGAAAAGCGTTTAAATCCCTTTTGAAAACCTCAGGTTATGTATATAAGACCCTTTGACCCGTGGAAATCAAAACTCTGCACCTGCCCATTCAAGTACACGCTTAACATCTACACTGGATGCGATCACGCGTGTGTTTACTGCTACATAACCTCCTACATCCCGAAGGCCTTCCGCGTGAGGGAGAAAGAGGGTCTCCTCCCAAAGCTCGAGAGGGAGCTCAGGAAGTTCGACAGGAGGTACATCATAGCGCTCTCCTACTCCTCTGACCCCTACCCAACCGTGGAGCGCCATCTCGGCATAACCCGGAAGGTTCTTGAGCTCTTTAAGCGCCACGGCGTTAGATGCCTGCTCCTCACCAAATCAGACATCTTCGAGCGCGACCTTGACATCCTGAGCGAGCTCCGCTGCGCCATTGGAATAACGGTGACGACAGTGGATGCGAGAAAGGCAAAGCTCCTGGAACCCAACGCCTCTTCCCCCAGAGACAGAATCCGCGCCCTCAGGAAAGCCAGAGAAGCAGGAATTCCTGTTTACGCCCGCATTGACCCGATAATCCCCTTTTACACGTGGGAGGACTTCGATGAAACCCTCGATGCCCTCTCATTCGTGAGCCACATAACGGTCTCCACGCTCAAGCTCAGGCCGGACATAGAGAAGCGCATGAGGGCGAAGTTCCCGGAGCTGATGGAGCGCCTCGGCCCCCTCTACGAGCGGGGAGAGAGAATAGCGGGCTACCGCTACCTGCCCCGCGATTTGAGGATGGCAATACTCGAGGAGGCGAGGAGGAAGATAACGGAGAGGGGAATAACCTTTGGTTCCTGCAGGGAGGGTTATACCTCATTCCCCACCTGCGACGGCTCCCACCTCGTCCCCCTCTAATTCCCCGCGGTACCTGGAGGCCTCCTCCACGAGGGCCCTGAAGACGGGCAGCATGTTCTCCATCCACTCCGCGTGCCACTGGAGGCCGATTAGAAAGCTCTCGCTCCCCTCAACGGCCTCTATTATTCCATCCGGAGCGTAAGCCACCGCTTTAAGTCCCTCGCCGAGGCGCTTTATGGCTTGGTGGTGGTAGCTGTTAACTGCAAGAACTGCATCGGAGGTGCTCTCCACTTCGAGGCGCTCCTTGAGTATCCCAAAGAGACGCGTGTCCAGCTTAATCTTAACGGGGTGAATCGGATAATCCCTCGGGAGCATGTCCCCCCCATTCGCAAACCAATCGTGTTTTATCGCGTTCACAACCTCGCTCGCGAGATCCTGATATAGGGTTCCCCCGAGGGCCACGTTTATGAGCTGGGCCCCACGGCATATGCCGAGTACTGGAATCTCGCGCTCGTAGGCGAGCTTGAAGAGCTCAAGCTCAAACTCGTCCCTGTAAGGCTCGATGCTCCTGATGCGCGGGCTTATGGGTTCGCCATAGTATTTTGGGTGGATATCCCCTCCCCCGGAGAAAAGTAGGCCATCTACCAGCTCCACCGCGTCCTCCGGGTCCATAAGCGGTGGTAAGAGAACTGGAACACCGCCCGCCCTCTTAACGCTCGTAAAATAGGCCTCCTTGAGTGAGAATGTCCTCTGCTTCCAGTGATATGACGTGGTAATTCCGATGACGGGTTTCATGATATCACCGTCAAAACATTAAGATGCCCATGTATATAAAACATTCCTCCCGCTGGAGGCCGCTGAGGGGATTAGGGGAAAGCATCTCCCAGCAGGAAGAAAGGAACATCTTCCTTTTCCAGCACTTTTACATTCCTTGGATACCTTCTATGCGCAAATCGCCGAGCCTCATACCAACACCTGAGAAGTTTTAGTTCTCACAGGTATGAGATGAACCTACGGTGGCCAAAAGACGGAGGATTAAATATTGCCGGAGCTATTTTCCAATGGTGGCGAGAATGGAGATAGTAATTCCCGATGACGTTATCACAGCCATGAAGCTTCCAAGAGGGGAAGTTGAGAGGGAGTTGAGGGTTGACTTAGCTGTTATTCTCTACCAGTGGGGCATTCTCCCGCTCGGGAAGGCGGCCAAGCTTGCAGGAATGACTAAGAGGGAGTTCCTTGAGGAACTCGCCAAAAGGAAAGTTCCGAGGCACTACACGGAGAAGGAACTTGAGGAGGATCTGGCCTTTGCCCGTGGTGAGTGACGCCACCCCGCTCATCCCAAAAGCCCTGCGGTAGAAAAGGGGTTAAAGAAAAGGGAGAAGGCTCACTTCTTGAGCTTCTCGCACTTCTCGACGAAATCCTTGAGGATGTCCTTGAGCTTCGGCTCGCCGATCTCCTCGAGCTCGTAGCGGACCCTTACGGCCGGCTTGTTGAGCTTCATAACGCGCCTGAGGTCTATTGGGGTACCCATGATGACAACGTCTGCATCAGCGCGGTTGATGGTCTCCTCGAGCTCCTTGATCTGCTTCTCGCCGTAGCCCATTGCCGGAAGGATGACATCGAGGTGGCTGTACTTCTTGTAGGTGTCCACTATTGAGCCGACGGCGTAGGGTCTCGGGTCGATTATCTCGGCCGCTCCGTACTTCTTCGCTGCTATGTAACCGGCGCCGTACTTCATGCCACCGTGTGTAAGGGTCGGACCGTCTTCTACAACCAGAACGCGCTTGCCCTTGATGAGCTCAGGCTTGTCAACGTAGAGCGGTGAGGCACCGTCTATGACGATGGCGTTCGGGTTGATCTTCTCGATGCTCTCGCGGACCTTCTGGACGTCGTCCCTGTTGGCGGTGTCTATCTTGTTGATTATGATGACGTCCGCAGCGCGGAAGTTGGTCTCACCGGGGTGGTACTTTAACTCATGCCCGGGCCTGTGAGGATCTGTAACGACTATCCAGAGGTCTGGAACGTAGAACGGGAAGTCGTTGTTTCCTCCGTCCCAGAGGATTATGTCGGCCTCCTTCTCTGCCTCGCGGAGGATCTTCTCGTAGTCAACGCCCGCGTAGACGACCATACCCCTGTCTATGTAGGGCTCGTACTCTTCCCTCTCCTCTATGGTGCACTCGTGCTTGTCGAGGTCCTCGTAGGTGGCAAACCTCTGAACGACCTGCTTCCTGAGGTCGCCGTAGGGCATCGGGTGCCTTATTGCCACGACCTTGTAGCCCATCTCCTGGAGGAGCTGGGCGACCTTCCTTGAGGTCTGGCTCTTTCCACAGCCGGTTCTGACTGCGGTGACCGCTATAACGGGCTTGGTGCTCTTTATCATGGTGCTCTTCGGACCGAGCAGCCAGAAGTCGGCCCCAGCGCTGTGGGCCCTGCTCGCGAGGTGCATGACGTGCTCGTGTGAAACATCGGAGTAGGCGAAGACAACGACGTCAATGTCGTGCTCCTTGATTATCTTCTCAAGGTCGTCCTCGCTCCATATGGGGATTCCGTTCGGGTAAAGCTCTCCGGCGAGCTCAGCTGGATAGACCCTTCCCTCGATGTCCGGAATCTGAGTCGCGGTAAAGGCAACGACCTCGTATTCAGGGTTGTCCCTGAAGAACGTGTTGAAGTTGTGGAAATCCCTTCCGGCGGCCCCAAGAATAACAACCCTCTTTCTCCTCTTCTCGGCCATGGTGATTCACCCCATGTTCTTTGTGCGTTCGTGTATATGTTTTGGCATTTATAACAGTTTTTGTTGAATAAAGCAACCTTCTGGCGTGATTTATTCGGAGAGGGCAGGGCAGAACTGAAAAACATTCAAGAAGGGCTGAACAACTATATTCATGTGGTTGACCTGGGATCAGTCCCTTACCTCGAGAACCTCTGCCTTCTGATACTCAGCGATTTTCCAGGGCGCTATTTTGAGCAACCTGTCTATCGCCCCACCCCCGCCGATGACGTACTCATTTTCGAGAACCTTTGGATCCACTACTGTCCTGAGTGGAACTCCGACCGGCGGGATGCCTCCAACCTCGTATCCGATGAGCTTCTTGACCTCCTTCGGCCTTGCGAAGCGGCACTTCCCGAAGAACCTCTCCAACTTCTCCATGCTCACCTTTGATTCGCCGTCCACTATGACGAGGAGCGGTCCGTTCTCGCTTACTATCACGAGCGATTTTATGACCTGCTTCGGGGATGCTCCCGTCTCCCTAACGGCCTGCTCCACGGTCTTCACAGGCCGTCCTATGTTTAAAATCTCCGCGCCCAGTCTCCTCGCTATCTCCTCAAGCCTCTTCATCTCGATTCCTCCTCTCTATTTATGGCGCAACCGTTAATAAGTTCTCTGTGGATGTGGAGTGAGTGATGGCTATGATTCCCGTTGAGGTCAGAACCCACACGGCCCTCCACGTCGTTAAGGGTGCGGTTGTTAAGGTTCTTGGAGAGAACGCGAAGTGGACCGCCAGCGTTTATGTAAGCGGGAACCACGGAAGGCTGACCGTCAAGTTCAACAGAAAGCCGGCCCCCGAGGAGGTTGTGGAAATAGAACGCCTCGCCAACCGCAAGGTGGAGGAAAACAGTCCAATAGAGATCTACGAACTCCCGCGGGAGGAAGCGGAGAGGCGCTTTGGCGAGGAGATGTACGACCTCTTTCCGATTCCACCGGAAATTAAAACGCTGAAGGTCGTTGTGATAGAGGGATGGAACGTCAACGCGTGCAAGGAGGAGCACACAAGAACCACGGAGGAGATTGGGGCGATAAAAATCCGGAAGGTCCGCTTCAGGAGGGCCAAAGGGCTCCTTGAAATCGGCTTTGAAGTGGTGGACCAGCCGTTCCTCCCTGCGGCAAAACCTTAATAAACTATGGTGAGTAGTAAAGATTGGGTGAGTGGCATGAAGCTAAATCCTAAAACTTCCATTACGGGAGCGTTTCTTGCGTTTATGCTGGTAATCGGGTGGTTCCTCCGACCCTGGCTCCATGGGTTGGTGATGGGCCTTTACAGGAACCCTGCGTCCCTCTACATGTTCTTGGCCATCGGGGTCATTATCATCGTTCAGGTCCGAAAACCAATAACCTCCGGGAGAAGGGCGGCGTTTCCTGCAATTCTGGGGATTATGGTGCTCCTTTCGATTTTTGCCTCTGCCCTGGCGTCTCCTTTCTCAAACACCTCCCTCTACAAAACCTACCATCCCTCTGAAATCACGGGGGAGCTCGATCTCTCCACGGGCTACATCAGGATCCTCCCGAAGTTCACCGCCTACCGCTACGCCATAGACACCATAGAGTACGCCCGCTACACGCTGAGCGCGGGACATCTGACGATGCTAAACGGAACGCCAGTGTGGGGCTTCTACATAGTGCCAGATGGGGCCTGGAACGCCATAAGGCTCAAAGACCGGGGGGGTGCTCCTGGTTGATATGGGAACGACGCAGGCGAAGATGCAGCGCATCGAGGAGAAACTCCAGGTTGGGCCGGCGATGCAGGTCTTCGACAACCTTGAGTGGGTCCTCTACAAGAAGCACTACCTCGTTGACCTCGACCTCCCGAGGGCCCTCTACTACAACGGCAAGCTCTACATCGTGGTGCCCTACATTTCCTACGACTTCAAAGTCTTCTACACCGTCCCAAGGTGGGGAGGCGTTTTCGTCGTGGACGAGGAGGGCAACGTGGAGGATTTAACTCCCGAGGAGGCCCTAAAGGACGAGCGCCTCAGGGACTTCCCGCTCTTCCCGGAGAGGCTTGTGAGAAACGTTGTGGAGGCGCAGAACTACTGGAAGGAAAGCGTGTTTTCCAACATAAAGAACCTCTGGCTTCACCACGAGAACCAGATTGAGCTGATAGACGTCAGCAACCAGGGCAACAGGCAGCCATTCCTCGTCGTGGCAAACGACGGCAGGAAGTACTGGATGACCGCTGTGGAACCCTACGGAAGGGCCCATGGTTTGGCTGCGATATACCTCATGGACGCGAGGACGGGCGAGATGAGCCAGGTGAAGTTTGAAACTCCCCTGACGGGCCCGGTCAAGGCGATTGATTATGTAAAAAAGGCCCTTCCCACCTTTGACTGGAGCCAGTTCATGGCCGTTGAGCCCATCCCAATCTTCCTCGAGGGGACTCTCTGGTGGAGGGTTGCCATAATCCCGAGGAGCGGTTCGGGTGTGGCCAAGATAGCCTTCGTCAACGCGGAGACCAAGGAGGTGCAGATCTTTGAGAACGAGCGCGAGGTCAGGGAGTTCCTCCTCAGGGGGGAGGCAATCCAGGCGGAGGAGATAAGCGGGGAGGTAAAGGGGCTCTACTCATACATCAAGGACGGCAACACCCACTGGATACTTGTAGTCGGCAACAGGACGCTCTACATAAGCGCGGCCGACCTGAGCGAGGAACTCATTTTCAAGCTGGTGAGCCTTAAAGAGGGGGAGAACGTAACGGTCAAGGTGAGCGAAGGCAGGGCCGTGGATATTAAGCGCTGAGGGGTTTTGCCTCTCTCCATGTTTTTGTTGTTTATTGTCAGCACACAAAATACGGGAAAAGTGTGTATTTCAACTACACACTACTTCCTCACCCACAGGGCCCCGGCCATGCCGAAGTATGTAGGGCATGCGTAGGCGCTCACCTTGAGCTCGAAGTTCGCCTTCCTCATTACACCGAGCATTATGAGCATCTGCCAGTAGCTGTCCGGTAAAGCCCTCTCTATCAGGTCGTTCGGGATTGAGGGAAGCTCCTCGAGGCGGTTCTCGTTTATCAGCTCCATTATTAGCTTATCGTACTCCTCGCTCTCCTTTCTGTAACCGTAGGGACCGTTCTCGTCGTGCGCGTGCCCGTGGTCTGCGCTCACTATGAGTGCGATTTTCTTTTTGCCCCCCTCAAGGACTTCGCCGAGGACTTCTCCCGCTTTGATTAGTGTCTCCCTGCTCAGTCTTCTCGCGGGTGTGAGCAGAACGAGGGGCCTCTTCTCAAGGAACTGGAGAGGTATGAGCTCTCCCCATGTTAGGGGCCAGCGGGAGTAGGTCCCGCTCCTGCTGGCGAAGTGGAGATCCACTACCTGAATTCCAGCCTCTTTCCAGGCGCTGTAGACCTCATCGGCAAGTTCTCGGTCGGTCTCCCACTCCCCCGGCAGCTCAACGCCGTCAAAGCCGAGCCATGAGATGAGGTTCTCCGCCATGACCACTCCGAGGTACTCGCTCATGCGGACGTTGTGGGGGCTTATGAGGACGTAGGTGTCAGCAGTGCCGAACTCCCTTTCAATCTCCTTTAAAACCCCGGCCAGCCTTTTCGTTTCCTCCTCGGGCGGGTCTAAAACCGGGTTTCCGTGGGGCATGAGACCTACTCCAATGAGCACTTCAACCACCAAAAAGCATACGTTTCCGAAACTTATGAGACTTTCCAAGGAGAGGAAAACCCAAATAGATTTATTCTTCCTCCCAGCCCATGTTCCTGAGCATCTTCCACAGGAGTTCCCTGAGTGTCTCCCTCTCCTGGGGGGTAAAGCCCTCGAACATGAGGGAGTCCAGCTCCTGCCCGACTTTCCTTATCTCCTGGAGGACGGCCTTTCCCTCCTCCGTCATGTGAACAAGGTAACGCTTTTTCACCCGTTCCCGCCTTATGAGTCCCCTCGCCTCGAGGTGCTGGAGTATCTTCGACGTCGTCCCTTTAACGACGCCAAGTTTTAGGGTGAGCTCACTCTGCTCCACAGGGCCATTCCGCAGAATAAAGAGCGTCTGGACGTGGAGGAAGTTGAGGTTCAGCTCCTCAAGTTTTCTCTCAAATTTGAGGCGCATCTTCCAGTAAACGTGGTGGATGAGATCGCACTCCTTCACCTTTACTCCCCTTCTCCATTATGGGCTGTAGTCTTATAAGGGTTCCCCACTGTCGCACCCAACGTAACAACTCAATGCCTGAAAAATGACATGGGGGCCCGAGCCGAAGGGCGATGCTTTTTGAGAAAATTTATATATGAGAACCCCCAATCCCCTTTAGCTGTTTATCAGTGCGGGGTGGAAAAGATGGTAAAGATAAAAGCCTCAAAGCTCAGGGACGTTGAAATAATCACCGATACGGGCATAAGGCTCGGATGGGTCTACGATATGAGCTTCGATGAAGAAACTGGCAATATTCTTGTTATAGTAGCCGAACCCGACGAAGACCTCGATGTCAGCGAGTTCGTGACCGACCATGAGGGGCTTCTTCTGATACCAACGAGCGCCATAAAGAGCATCGGCGAGGTTATCATCGTTGATTCGAACAAGCTCGCCGTGAAGTCAAAGCTCAGGCGGCCGAGAAGCTTCTGAGCCATTTAATATCCCTCGTAGAGACGGTAGGCCAGAAAACGCGGGAGACCCGCTTCCATAATCTTTTTTGCCGCTTCTTCAACTTCGTATTCTACCCTGTGAAATTCCACGTTGTCGGGTAGCTCCTTTTTGGTATCAATGATCGCGTAGGCCGCCCTCCAGTCCCCGTCCCTCGGCTGACCGACGCCGCCGGGGTTGATTATCCTCCTTTCTCCGATTACCTTGAGCATGGGCACGTGGGTGTGGCCGACGAGCAGGTCGTCCTGACGGATGTAGCTGAGGACGGATTGAAACTCACTATCCGGCAACCAAGGGAAGAGGTACTCATCGAGGGGAGCCCTCGGAGAGCCGTGGATGAGGATGTAGCTCCTCTCCGTGTCGTCAGTGAAGAGTCCCCTAACGGGAAGCCTCCTCAGGAACTCGAGGTTCTCAATCGTCATGACCCTCTGGTGCCACCTGACAGCTTCCCTTGCGTATGGATTGAAGCCCCAGTCGAGACCAAAAGCGATGGCGTTGTCGTGGTTGCCGCGGACGCATAGGAATGTCCTCTCTTCCATCCGCTCCCTTACGAACTCCACGACCTCGTTTGGGGAAGCACCGTAGCCGACCAAATCTCCCATGCAGAGTACCACATCGGCCTTCTTAACCTTCTCCCACACGGCTTCGAGGGCCTCCAGGTTGGAGTGGACGTCGCTTATCAGCGCTATCCTCATCCCCTATCATCCCGGGTAGGAGTCGAGGAGCAGGCCGAGCTCGTTGTAAATTTTAATCTCCTCAAAATCGGCGCGAAGGACCTCAATTATGTCCTTTAGAATCCTCCGCTGGACGTTTATCGCTATGCCCTGGCAGAAGTGACACTCGGGGGTTGAGCGGGCCAGCAGGAGGAAGACCTCCACCCTCTTGTTCTTTACGGTCAGACCATAAACTAGGCCCTCCTCCACTATGTTGAGGTCGGTTTCGGGGTCCTTAACGGCCTTGAGCTTTTCAACGACCGCCTTGACCTCCTCGGGAAGGTCTTCCCGGGGTCTCCTCTTTGGCTTCGCCTTCAGAAAGCTGAGAAAGCCCGTGTCAATCACCTCTTCTCGAACTTGCCGACGATGTTGTTGCCTAGGTCGTAAACGTAAACGTTGTCGAACTTCACGAGGGCAAAGCGCTCCATTATGTTGCCGATTATCCTCGAGTAGGAGATGGCGTTCTCGCCTATTATGTTGTATTCAGCGTGGCTCTCGAAGCGGAGCCATATTTTGAGGGTATCCTCCTTCACCTCGAGGCCCGCTATCACACCCGAATCCAAAACGTCACCGCCGGTGACGGGGTCTTTAATCTCCCTCAGCTCCTCGAGGACTTCTCTGTACTCCTCCGGATACTCCCTTCCGGGCATGTAAACCTTCATTTTCTCACCATCCTTGACTCTTCATGGGGAGTTAAAAGGGTTGCTGGACAGAAATGGGAAAAGAGATCAGCCGGTGAAGTAGTCGAGCTCCTTTCTCTTCTTCGGCTCGCTCTTCCTGGCCTCCTCGAAGCGGCGGTAGTACTCGAGCATGTACTCGCTTATGCTCGGCCTCACCCTCTTCAGAGCCTCCTCGAAGTCCCTCCTCGTCACCACGAGGTCTTCGAAGGTCTCCTCCTCGTTTATGCCCCTTTCTGCCACCATCCTGCGCAGGGCCGTTAGCGCCGCTTCCCTGACGAGGGAAGCTATGTCGGCACCGGAGTAACCCTTGGTCCTCTTCGCGAGCTCCTCGAGCCTCACATCGCCCGCGAGCGGCACGTTTCTCGTGTGGACTTTGAGTATCTCGAGCCTGGCCTTCTCATCCGGAGCCGGAACGAGGATCAAACGGTCGAACCTTCCAGGCCTCAGCAAAGCGGGATCAAGTATGTCCGGCCTGTTCGTGGCCGCTATGACGACAACACCACTGTTCTCCTCTATGCCGTCCATCTCCGTGAGGAGCTGGTTGATCAGCCTGTCCGTGACACGCTCCCCCTCAACGGCCCCCCTCGAGGGCGCTATTGAGTCTATCTCGTCTATGAAGACAACCGTTGGAGCCGCCTGCCTGGCTTTTCTGAATATGTCCCTTATGCGCTTCTCGCTCTCCCCGACCCACTTGCTAAGCACCTCCGGCCCGCGTATGCCTATGAAGTTCGCCTCACTCTCGTTGGCAACCGCTTTAGCGAGGAGTGTTTTTCCCGTTCCAGGCGGCCCGTAGAGGAGTATCCCCTTCGGCGGGCTGATTCCGAGGCGCTGGAACGCCTTGGGGTACTTGAGGGGCCACTCGACCGCTTCCCTTAGCGCCTGCTTGACGCCCTCCAATCCTCCAATGTCCTCCCAGCGGACGTTGGGAACCTCTATCATGACTTCCCTCAGGGCGCTTGGTTCAACCATCTTGAGGGCCTCGTAGAAGTCTCCCCTCGTCACCTTAAGCTCCTGGAGAACCTCCGGTGGAACCTTCTCCTCCTCGGGGTTTATCTTGCGCTCCGTTATGAGCCGTCTGAGGACGACCATAGCTGCTTCCCTTGCGAGGGCCGCCAAGTCAGCCCCCACGAAACCGTGGGTCTTCTCGGCCAGCTCCTCAAGGAGGGCATCAATCAGCTTCGCCTTGACCTCCCCGTAGAGTTCGGCGTCGAGCTTGAGGGCTTCCTTCACTTCCTCCTCGCTCTTGGCGTTCTTAACGCGCTCTATGACCTTCTCAACGCTCTCCGGGCTAAAGCGCTCGTCCTTCCTGAGCTTCTCAAGGATCTTCAGGACTTCCGTTTTGTCGTAATCTGGTTCGAGGGGCATTCCCCTCGTGTGTATCTGGAGTATCTCCTTCCTCCCCTGCTTGTCGGGAACGCCAACCTCGATCTCCCTGTCAAACCTTCCGGGTCTCCTTAGGGCGGGATCGAGTGCATCCGGCCTGTTGGTGGCTGCTATGACGATGACCTTTCCGCGTCCCTTGAGGCCGTCCATGAGGGTGAGTAACTGGCTGACAACCCTCTTCTCGACCTCTCCGACCACTTCCTCTCTCTTGGGGGCGATTGCGTCAATCTCGTCAATGAAGATTATGCTCGGCGCGTTCTCCTGTGCCTCTTTGAATATCTCCCTCAAACGCTCCTCACTCTCGCCGTAGAATTTGCTCATTATCTCCGGCCCGTTGATGGCTATGAAGTGGGCGTTCGCCTCGTTGGCCACAGCCTTGGCCAATAGGGTCTTACCTGTTCCGGGCGGCCCGTAGAGGAGGACACCCTTGGGCGGCTCGATTCCCAAACGCTCGAAGAGCTCCGGGTGCTTGAGCGGGAGCTCCACCATCTCCCTTATCTTCTGGATCGCATCCTTGAGGCCCCCTATGTCCTCGTAGGTGACCTCAGGAACGGCCTCCTCCTTCATCTCCACCGCCTGCGGAAGAACCTCGACCTCCGTGTTGTGGGTTATCTGGACGATGCCCTTTGGCGCGGTGCTCACCACCACGAACTTGAGCTCCCCGAAGCCGAGGGGCATGGCCTGGAAGAAGCTCCTGAATATCTCGTCGAAGGGCCCGCCCATGAACTCGTCCTCTATCCTTCCGCTCGCTATGAGGAGGTCGCCCTTGACCACGGGCCTCCCGAGCAGGTTGTTCTTGAGTATCTCCCCTGGAATCTGAATCAGGACGCCCTTCTGCGCCGGGGCGAGCGTTACCTTCCTCGCTTCCTGCACCTCGGCCCTGCGAACGGTTATGAAGTCGCCAATGCTTACCCCCGCGTTCCTCCTTATGTAGCCGTCCATCCTCGCAATGTCCAGGCCCCTGTCGTCCGGGTGGGGGTTGGCCACTATCGCAGCGGTGGAGCGCTCACCCACGAGTTCCACTATATCGCCCGGCTCAACGCCAAGCTGCCTCTGATACTTCCTGTCAAAGCGAACTATGCCCCTACCAACGTCCCTCTTGAGGGCCTCCGCGACACGGAGTTTTATCTCTTCTTTAGTATCCTCCCTACCGAATATCATCGCCATCACCTTTCCTCTTCTTCCTGTGGATTTCAATCGCCTCAGCCAGGCTTAGATGACCTTTAGCAACTTCCCTCGCGAGGTCGGAGGATATGGTTATTCTACCCCCGCTCTTGATTCTGCTCTGATGCTTTATATGTTCTATCTCCCTTTTGGTGGGCTCCCTCACGTTGAGGAGGTTCCCTATGGTGGTCTCCTTCCCCTCCCTGAGCCCTATGTTGATAGCGGCCACTATGTCCTGCACCTGCGAGGCCTCGACGCCACCGACCTTTGGGGTTGTCCCGCGTTCGTTCACGAGCAAAACGGGGTAATCGCTCCCCAGGACCTTCTCAAGGGCCCGGAGCATCAGTACCCTGTGTCTCTTCGCGCCGTGGCCGATTTTAATCTTGGCCCCGGGATACTTCTCAAGGAGCTCAAAAATGGGCTCAACGTCCTGCGGGCTCTTGAGGTGGCGAACCTCCAGGACGCGGTTGTCGGCAACCACGCTCACCCCCGGCCTCTCCCCGGGGTCTATGGCAATGTAGATGTTCTTGAACCGGCCCCTACCCTCCAGCCTCGCAAGGAGCTCGTCTATGAAGTCCTCGTCCCTCACTATCACCTTTACCGGAAAGTCAACCCTATCGTGGGGCCCCGTTAGAACGACCTCCACCTCCGGAGGAACCCTCTCCCCGGGGGAGAGGCTGTGGAAGGCTATCCCATACTCCTTGAGCACCCTCGTGGCGAGGTAGTACACCCTCGCGTCGGCCGTTATCACCGCCACCCTCATGGGTGTTCTTTCTACATAAAAGGGTTAAAAGGTTTGGCCTACTTCCACGGCACACTCGTTTTTATCTTCCAGAGACCGAGGAGCTTTCTGCTCCCCCATGTGGCCTGAACCTCAAAGGCCGCTATCATGTCAGGGTATATGTCTATAACGTTGAAGGAGTTTCCAAAGGGGTTCCTGTGGAGTTCCCAGCTTATTGCTCCCGAGTTCACTATGGGTGTGTTCTCCACCTTTATTCCGACGGCGTTGCCTCCGTGTCCCGTTAGCACGAGGTCCGCTTCTCTATCGGTCAGTATTTTGAGGACGTTGCCTCCATCCTCGAGGAACCCCACCTCCCTGCTGCGCGGGATCGGTATGACGTTGTGGTGCATGACCACCACGGTGAACCTGTCCTCGTACTCCTCTAGCGTCTTTGCGAGAATCCTCTGCCCTATCCTCCCGACGACGCCTATGGGAATCTCGTACTGGGCCGTCATGAGCGGAATGAAAACGAAGTTCCCCTTCTCGATTATCGCCGGCTCGCCGAAGTACTCCTGGAAGAGATCGTAACCGAGGTACGTTATGTCGCTGTGGCCGGGAACGACGAGTTTCTCCGCCTTCACCTTTTCGTAGTACTCCATGGCCCTCTCGTAGTAGCGCTCTATTCCCGCGTCAACGATGTCGCCGCAGTGGATGACCAGGTCCGGTTTGTACTTCTCGTTTATCGCCCTTATCGCGTTCTCAAGCACGCGTCCACGGAAGTAAACCCTGTCCGAGATTTTGCTCTCGCTCACCTGCACTATCCTGAAGAGCCTCTCACCCTTTGGAAGGAATATCTTCTGCCTCGGGAGTTTAAAGCTCCTGTCAACGGTGTCGCCCGTAACTCGCTTTATCCTGACGTCTATCTTCCCGTCGTCGTGGATCGTTATTATGTTGTAGCTGTTCACATCACCCTTCCTCGTCTTTCTGCACGAGGTGCAGCCCGCGTTGTCAACGACGAGTCCCTCCACGCGGTAGACGTTGGGTACGTGCTTGTGGCCGCAGCTGTAGAGGTTAACGTCGTGGCTCAGGAGAAGTTCGAGCACGTCACCGGCGTTGAATAGGACGTTACGCTCTCTTCCAGTATCGGGCAGGGGGACGAGGTGGTGGTGGGCGGCTATGATCTTGAAGCGCTTGTGGGAGTACTCCTCCAGTCTTTCCTTGAGCCACCTGAACTTGTAGCCCCCAACGCGGCCGTCACTGAGGTCGGGTATGGTTGAGTCGAGCCATATGACAACCAGGTCCCCCTTTTCGTACACCCCCGTCGTCGGGCCTATGTAGTGCTCGAAGAGTTCATAGCCAACGTTCCTCGCGTCGTGGTTGCCGGGGACCACTATGAGCGGTTTCTTTATCTTTTTTAGGGCGTAGGCTGCGTGCTCGTACTCCTCGCGAAGGCCGCTGTTGGTGACGTCCCCAGTGTGTATAACGAGGTCGAAGGGGCCGTTGTTGATTTCGTTGACTATCAGGTCGTAGGGGTAGGCCTTGTAGGCCACGTCGGGGGTTATGTGGGTGTCGCTTATGTGGGCTATCCGTATCATATCACTCCCTCGCGATGGCGGTCTCGAGCTTTCTCCTCGTAGCATCGAGCAGGTCGCTCAGCGAGAATACACCAACAATCTTTCCCCCGTCCTCCACCAGTATGTGCTTTATCCTGTGCTCGGCCATCTTCTTGAGAACGTCCTTCAGGGGGTCGTTGACGTTGACGGTTACGAGCTCCTTTGTCATAATCTCCCTCACCGGCGTCTCATAGGGAAGGCCCGGGACGATAACACGCCTTATCACGTCGCTCTTCGTAAAGAATCCAACAACCCTGTCCTCCTCAAAAACCACGAGTGAGCCTATGTCGAATTCCACCATTATTTTGCTCGCGTCCTGCACGGAGTCCTCCGGAGAAACACCGATCAGCTTCTTCACCATGTACACTTTTATGGGGGCACCCTCATCCATACCATCACCCCGTATATTTTACGCGCTCGGAATTATTAACGGTTCCGTTGGGCCCCTGCGGGGGTTTTCCGTAGAAAAACTTATATCCTCCATGAACTCAAATAGAAGAGAGCAATAAGCGGGCTGAAGTTCGGGGGAATGCCTCTTATGGTTGTGGTCATAGTAACGGGGAGAGGGGGTGCGGGGAAGACTACCACCACCGCCAACATCGGCACGTACTTTGCCGGGAAGGAGTTTAGGACTCTCCTCATGGACGGTGACCTCTACCTCCCCAACCTCGGTTTTCACTTCGCCCTTGAGAACGTTAAGTACACCCTCCATTCCGTTCTAAAAAATCCCGACCTCAACCCCGACTGGGCCGTCTATAAGCACCCGGAAACCGGCGTTTTTGTGATGCCCGGGAGCACGAACCTCCAGGACGTCCTCGGCATTTCCACGGCCAGGCTGAGGGACATCGTGGAGGAAATGCGCTATAAATTTGGAATGGTCTTCGTTGATTCACCCACCGGGATTCCCTTTGATACCCTCCCGACCTTCGAGGTTGCCAACTACCAGATAATAGTCGTCGAAATAGAGCGTTCCCCCATATACTCCTTCGAGACGATGGTCGAGAACGAGGTTCTCAAGCTCAAGGCCCTCGGGGACGAGTACGGCCTCCAGGAGGGGGTTATCCTCAACAAAGTCCGCGAGTCAGAGGACGTCATAGACAAGATAGTCGAGACGATAGAGGAGGACGTTGGAATACCCGTTCTCGGCGTCATACCCTTCGATGAGAACGTTCCCGAGTCGGTCAACGTTGGTGTGCCTATTCTGAAGTACAAACCCCACTCCGATGCCGCCATCGCCTTCAAGGAGGCAGGCACCATAATAGAGGAATGGATATTCGGAGAGGTTAAAAAGGAGTTCCGCTTCTAACTTTCCGGAGGGATAGGTATGGACTTTGACGAGCTTGTTGAGAAAGTGGCCAGTGGAGAGATAAAGCTCCACCAGGTCGAGAAGTACACGAACGGCGACAAGAAGCTCGCCACTGAAATAAGGAGGAAGGCCCTTGAGAAGAAGTTCGGGATAAGCCTCGAGAACATCGGCCACTACTCGATAGACCCGAATAGGGTGATAGGCAAGAACATTGAGAACATGATAGGCGTCGTTCAGATACCGATGGGCGTCGCCGGGCCGCTGAAGATCAACGGAGAATACGCCAAGGGAGAGTTCTACATTCCCCTGGCGACAACTGAGGGCGCGCTGGTCGCCTCTGTAAACCGCGGCTGTTCAGCTTTAACTGCCGCCGGTGGCGTTAAAACCACGCTCATAGACGACAAGATGACTAGGGCACCTCTCCTAAAGTGCCCCGACGCGAGGAGGGCGAGGGAGGTCGCGGAGTGGGTGAAGAACAACCTCGACTACCTCCAAGAGAAGGCCGTGAGCAAGGTCACCAGACACGGGAAGCTCCGTGATGTGAAGCCCTACATCGTCGGCAACAACCTCTACCTCCGTTTCGAGTTCGAGACCGGAGATGCGATGGGAATGAACATGGTCACCATCTCCAGTGAGGAGATAATGAAGGTCATTGAGGAGGAGTTCCCCGACGTGAGGTATTTAGCGCTCTCGGGCAACCTCTGCGTTGACAAGAAGCCCAACGCCATGAACTTCATCAACGGGAGAGGGAAGACCGTCATAGCCGAGGCGGTGATTCCGAAGGAAATCGTCGAAAAGAAGCTCAAGACGACGCCAGAACTCATAGCCGAGGTGAACTACCGCAAGAACCTCGTAGGTTCGGCGCAGGCAGGTTCCTACGGCTTCAACGCCCACTTTGGAAATATCGTTGGGGCTATCTTCCTCGCCACCGGTCAAGACGAGGCGCAGATAACCGAGGGCTCTCACGGCATAACCCTCGCCGAGGTTACCCCTGAGGGAGACCTCCACATCAGCGTAACCATGCCGAGCCTTGAGATTGGCACGGTGGGCGGAGGTACGAGGGTTCCCACGCAGAGGGAAGCCCTTTCAATATTGGGCGTTGCCGGCGGGGGAGAACCCGCGGGAAGCAACGCCAGGAAGTTCGCGGAGATAATCGCGGGCGCCGTTCTGGCCGGCGAGCTCTCACTCCTTGCGGCGATAGCTGCGAAGCACCTCGCCAAGGCCCACAAGGAGCTCGGACGTTAGGCCTCTTTACCATGTTTTGTCTTTATTCTCCAGACCTTGACGAATCTTATCGTGTTTCTTTCCCAGGGGTCGTGGGAGAGCACCTCAACGCCCCTGATGTAGAGGAGCGAGAAGGGGTAGTCCAGTATCAGGTAAATCAAAAGGGCAAGGGCCAGCAGAATGAGGGATTGAAGGAAGTAATTCTCAACGTTGAGGAGCGACGAGAGCAGGAAACTCCCAATGAAGCTCATGGCGAGGTTTATTCGGGAGCGATACCTGTACCTTCTACCGCTGATTTTCTTTTCTCCTATTACTCTAAGGAGGGCTTCGAGGGCTTCCTCACTCCTCACGTTGAAGAAGATGGTAAACTCGGGCTCAAGCGTTCCCTCCGGCCTAACCGGAACCTGAGAAGAGGCCAGGTAAAACATCCTGCTCATCCCATCGGTAAGCTCGATTATCTCAAGCGACTTTCCGGAGTAGAGCCTCCCGGTGTAGGAAGCGAGGGTATCGGAGTCCGGTTCAAGCAGCCTGACAAATTCAACTCCCGCTGTTTTGAAAATCGCCTCCAGCTTTGAGGCACACGTGGAGAGTACATCGCACCTAATCTGGGCATACATCACGTACCTGTTCAGCTCCCACTGGTGGAGTATTTTGGGGAACCTCTCCTTCACCCTCATCGCCCATAATACTACATTCAATTTTAAAAACGTTGCCTTTCTGAAAGGTTCCAATCCCAGGCTTTTCCACATTTTTCTGGAGACGATTGGTATTCCTATACCCCTTAAAGTAGCCTGCCCAAGTTTATGCTCCAGACTCCTAAGGGTGGAAAAATTTATAAACTATGACTATTCATCATTTCTTGAATACTGCTGTGGAAAAGTAATAGAATTACTCGAGATATGTCGTCATGAAACCATACGTTGAGTGCAACTCGTACTGCACGAGGTGAATTTGATGAAGGCAAATAGAAAGGTTATCCTTCTCCCGTTTTTCCTCCTCTTGATTTTACTCGCTGGTATAGCAGTTAGGGAGCACGTGGAGGATTCCCCAAAGGAGGAGCCCGGCCAAGAGAAATATTTAGAAGAGGCAACCTCCCAACCCCCCACTGTGCAGAAGCCTGAACTCCCACCCATCCTGCCAGAAGATTTTATGGGGGGCTTCATCGGCTACGTCTACGGCCCCATGAACACAACGGGGTACGTATCCCTTTACTGGTGCTATCCTAAGGAAATTCTCAACGCGTCCGCCGCCGTGTCCATATCTTCGCACTCTCCCTTTGAGGGTATTGACTATCGCGGAGATGAGATTTCCACCACTTACAGGGGTTATCTACGCCTTCTCATACCCATAAACTTCTCAAAGCTCTCCGACAGCTTTCCCAAAGATATGGACTTCCAAAATGTGAGCGCAAGCCTGATCATGGACATGGACTACTACGATGCGAGCGCGAGAATCGGCCTGACCACTCCCCTCGGCAGTGAAACCGCCCGCGTAAACCTCGGAAACTGGACGTTCAATGTGGCGAAAGGCCTCCCTGAAACAATGCCCAACGTGACGGCGTACCGAAATGAGGACGTCTCCTTTGAGTGGGGAATCCACGAGGTGGGCTACGTAGTCGGGCTCTACAATCCCGCATCCATCCCAATGGAGATCCTCAACATAAGTTTTGAGCTGCCCGACCTCCTTCCGAGGGAGTGGGTCGTGGTGAAGAACATATCCGCGTATAAGGGGAACTCTATATACGACGTACCCGAAAGGGCCGAGCCCTCCGACATGGGCCTGAAACCGGGGGAGGTGAAGTACTTCGTGCTGTCGCTAGAGGTGCATCCACAGGTGAAGGGGCTGTTCCTCCAGCCCAGGATAGTCTACTCCCTTAACGGCACGATCTATGCGATGCCCGGCCCTCCGTTCCAGTACACGGTGATGGAGGGGGCCTGTGCTCACAACGGGGCAGGGTAAACTTTATCTTCCCCCTCTCCCATAAACGCATGGGATGATGAGCGATTTCCCTCACTCCGAGCGGTGAGGAGGAGCCGATGCTCTGACCCGGAGGGTTTGCTCGATATTCCAGCTCCTTCTCTCGTTTTTGAGTTTCAGCGGGCTAATTTTCGCATTCGGGACATTCTCAAAGGCCGGGAAATCTTTAGTAACTTGAGGTTATTATCTAACATTATGTGTCAAAAAATTCTTGAATTTGTGACGAAAATTTTTCGAAGTTCCTGGACAAGGCACCGACGCCGGGTTCTAAGCCCTACCCCCATGTAGATACGATTATTTTAACTTTCGTCCGTCCAGAGCACTGGGGAGTGAGTTTAAAGCCCTGTTTCATCCCGGGAAGTCTCATGAACAAAAACGTGCATGAAAAAATCTGGGGGTTCAAAAGGCTTCGCTGGCGTTAAAGGGCTACCCACAGGTCGTGATATAAGGCGTGGATGGGCTCCGTTATCCCCCCCTCCCGCGAAAGCCTTATAAAATTCAAGTGCTCTTATCAGTTTAAAGGGCAAAAGAAGGAAAAATCCGTCCTGTTGCAATAAGACTCTAAGAGAATTGAAAGGACTGGGGGAGTTAGCAAATGAAAGCACGGCGCCCGGGTTGCAATAAGACTCTAAGAGAATTGAAAGGAGCAGTACGACGCAAACAAAGTCGTGCTTGACTAGTTGCAATAAGACTCTAAGAGAATTGAAAGACTAAGTCATACACGTGGAAATGCAGCAGGGAAACCCTGTTGCAATAAGACTCTAAGAGAATTGAAAGACTGGAAGCCCTCACGTAACTGTTTAAAGCGCTCTTG